>JANOFD010000326.1:0-1305 GCA_031413455.1 Rhodobiaceae bacterium | reverse complement strand
AAGCGCGCTTGCTCGACCGCCCGCAGACAAAACACGGCAAAGGTCGTGACAATGGGAACAAGTCCGGTGGCGGCCATGCCACCGGCGGCGGCCATCATGTTTTGCTCGGCGATCCCGAATTGAAAAAAGCGCTCAGGAAAGGCTTTACGAAAATGATGCACCCCGGTGCCGCCCGCAATGTCGGCGTCAAGCACCACGACATTGGGAAAGCGCGGGGCAATCTCGGTCAAAGCTTTGCCGAACGCCTCACGCAATGAGTCACCACTGCTTGCAATCAATTGCGGACTAGCGGCAGCCATCGAGCAACTCCTTCAACGTTTGATCGTTCGTGGACAGTGCCGTCAGCGCCGTTTCGATCTGTTCGCGCGTCAGCTTCACACTGCCGTGCCACAGCGGGTGATCTTCCATATAAGCAACGCCCTTGCCCTTGATCGTATGTGCGATGATCACAGTAGGGCCGGGCGCAGTCGCACGCGCTTCCGCAAAACCGGCCAGAATGGCCGCAATATCATGGCCCTGAATTTCTATGGCATGCCAACCGAAGGCCCGCCACTTTTGCGCCAGAGGCTCCAGACCCATGATCACAGCGTTGCGGTCATCGCTTTGCAGCTTGTTGTAGTCGATAATCGCACACAAGTTCGAAAGGCGGTGATGCGCAGCGCACATCGCGCCTTCCCACACTTCACCTTCCTGCAATTCGCCGTCACCAAGCATCGCATAAACCCGCGCGTCCAGCTTCTGGTGCCGCAGACCCAGCGCCATGCCGATAGCCGCCGAAAAACCCTGCCCCAGCGAACCGGTGCTGGTTTCAGCCAGACTGCAATCCAGCACATGCGGATGGCCCTGCGCCTTGCTGCCGAGTTTGCGCAGCGTCAGCGCTACGGCAGGCTCCATCAAGCCGAAGGCCGCCCACGCCGCATAAAGCGCAGGTGCCGCATGACCCTTCGACAACACAAACCGGTTGCGATCAGCTTTCAACGGCTGGCCGGCCTCGAGTCCCAACTCGGCGCCGTAAAGTGCAGCAAGCAGATCAGCGCATGAAAGCGAACCACCTGGATGACCCGACCCGGCATGATAAATTGCCGCCAGTGCAATCCGCCTGATGTCGCACGCCCGCGTCGAAAGGACATCGACAAGCGCGCTCTGCGGCGCCAGATGAGCCGTGAGTTGACTGAGATGAGCCGTGAGTTGACTGAGATGAGTGGTGGCGTTCATTTGGTCGCGCTCCTCACGCTGCGGCTTGAAGGGCTTTGGCTTGTTCAAGCAAATCGGCATAGGCGATGACTTCGCATCCCGGCGCCCGCT
>JANOFD010000325.1:0-10648 GCA_031413455.1 Rhodobiaceae bacterium | reverse complement strand
GGCTGTTCGATGCCGTCGTACTCAAGGTTTTGGGCGCCACAAAAGGGCAGGTGATGACCACCTATTTGATGGAATTCGCCGTGCTTGGGTTGGGGGCGGGCTTCGTTGCCGCAATTTCTGGCACCTTGGCCGCTTGGGCCGTGGCCTTTTTTGCCATGAACACGACTTTTCAGCCATCCATGCCCACCCTTGCCGCCGTTATCATCGGTGGCGCGCTGGCCGCCATGGGGCTGGGCATAGCCGCGACCTGGACCGCCCTCTCGACACCGGCGGCACGCACGCTGCGCACTGCCTAAATTCTTAATTTTCCCTGAATGAGCGTGTAAACCTGACGCTTATGTGCCTGCATTGATTGTCTTGAAAAAACCGTAGAACAACACGATATTACACTAGAATTACAAAAGGCCTCGCGATGAGGCTAACCGTAAAAGGGTTCAACACATGGCCGACAACAACATTCCCGCCTATCAAACCCGTCCAGTCTCGGGCACTTATGACCAGGCCATCGATCAGGGCCTGCGCACCTATATGCTCAGCGTCTACCAGTACATGATGCTGGGCTTGGGCCTGACCGGGGTGATTGCATACATTACGTCCGCCACGCCCGCACTGTTCGACGCGATCTATGGCACACCCCTCATGTGGGTGGTGATGTTTGCGCCGTTGGGCATTGCATGGTTTGCATTCGGTCGCATTGATCGTATGTCGGCATCGACGGCGCAAATGTGGTTCTGGGCCTTTGCGGCCATAATGGGTCTGTCGATGGCCTCTATTTTCCGGATCTATGTCGGGGCAGACATTGTCAAAGTCTTCTTCATCACCTCAGCGACCTTCGGCGCCCTCAGCCTGTACGGCTACACAACCCCGCGCAGCTTGAGCGCCTGGGGCTCATTCCTGTTCATGGGTGTTGTCGGCCTGCTCATCGCTTCGGTCGTCAACATTTTCATGCAATCGAGTGCGCTGAATTTCGCCATTAGCGCCATCGGTGTTTTGGTTTTCGCAGGCCTGACGGCCTACGACACCCAACAAATCAAAGAAATGTACCAAGGCAGCGATGACAGTGAGACCATGAGCAAGAAGGCAATTGTCGGCGCGCTCAGGCTCTATATGGACTTCATCAACCTGTTCATCATGCTGCTGCGCTTGCTGGGCAATCGCGAATGAACCTAGCGGCAAAGCCTCACATTCAGGCCCCGGACGCCCTTTGGCTTCCGGGGCTTTTTTATGCGCCCGCAAGCGCTACCGTATGCACACATCTCCAATACAAAAGCGATGTCATCCCGTGCGCGATGCGGCACTCTTCTGCCGCCTCGCAGACACGGGACCCACCCGGGGTGCGACGCGAGAAAAAAGCGGCGGCACTGAACCCCGTATGGGCCCCGTGCGCGGCGCAGCATGAAGGATGCCGCGCCGCGCACGGGGTGACAGGGTTTTTAAAAGTGCGGAACTGAGCGAATACTTGAGTGAGCGCGGTAGCCGCTTACAGAGTTCCATATTTGTTCTTGACATGCGGTGTTGCTGTGATACCATGCACCGTCCGGTCGGATGAAAGCAGCGCAGAACAGGAGTTTGTGCGTACACAGCGACGGACGTTGTTACGGAGGAAACCGCAGAACTCAGCCAGTGTTACGCAGTTACGGTCCATCAAAAAAAGAACGGAGGGATTTCGAATGCACCCCTATTCCACCAATTGCGGTCGCTTGGGTTCAAGCACCCGCAACACCTGCGCAAGTTCAAGGCCACGCTTGAGAATGTGCCCACCGGGCGCGACCACGCAATAAAGCCCGTGCTCGCGTCGCCGTTTAGGATGCTTCTCGATCCGGTAAAGCGGCATTTCAGAGCTATGTCGGAACACCGCAAAGACAGCCGCCTCGCGCCCCATCCCGATCGCATAGTCCCGCCACTCGCCTTGAGCCACCATGCGCCCATACACCGACAAAATGATGTTAAGTTCCCGGCGATCAAACATCACTTCTTCTCCCCGCTCACGCGAAGAGGCGCCCGTGTCGTCGTTTCGTGGCGCCGGGCGGCCGCTTCCACGAAAATTGACTATGGTTTCATCGGTCATTTCCAGGGTGAAAGTCTCAACCGGCAATCGCCTCTTGGCAAGCAAGATCAGCGCTTGCGGCACATGAAAATGCCGTCGGCAAACGGCAAGAGCACGGTATCGACCCGTTGATCTATCTTGATTTTGCTGTTCAAAGCCCGAATGGCCGACGTGTCGGGGCTAGTATCAGAAAGGTCGGCAACCTTGCCCGACCACAAAACATTGTCTATCGCGATCAGCCCGCCCGGCCGGACCAGCTTCAACATTCGTTCGTAATAGGCGTCATAGCTGGCTTTGTCGGCATCGATAAATGCGAAATCATAATGGTTTGCAGCCCCATCCTTTAGCATCCGCTCCATCGTTTGAACGGCGGGCGCCACATGACCCGTAACCTTCCGCTCTTGGCCAGCCAAACGCCAATAGCCTCGCGCCTTTTCCATATAGTCTTCGCTGATATCCAAAGCATCGGCGTGTCCATCATCGGCCAGAGACAAAGCAACGCTCAGCGCGCTGTAGCCTGTAAACGTACCCACTTCGATATAGCGTTTGACGTTCATCAATTTCGCCACAAGTCCCATAAAAGCCCCCTGCTCAGGAGCGATCTGCATGATTGAAACGCCGCCCATGGCAGCCGTGTCCTCACGGCATTTCTTCAACGCCGGATGCTCACGCACTCCCACATCAACAGCGTAGTCGAATACCGCATCGCCAAAACTCCCGCTCTTGCGCATCGAAATCTCCTTTTTTCCCATGATACGGAAAGGTTAAACACTTGCAGTCTGCGGGCCGAGCTTGCATTCCTCGCTCAATGTCGAAATTGTGAAGGCAAATGCCGAACCACTCAATCACCTCTTATCCCAGTGATCGTCCGTTGCACGCCGCCTACGGTGCATGCAAGGACATTGCGAGCTTCGTCGGATGCACGCTGCGTCCGCCTTTCGCCCCGCCTGTCGAGAACGTGCCGCGCGGCGATGGCCATACCGTGCTCGTGTTCCCGGGTTTCATGACCGGCGACTGGGCGACAAAGGGATTGATCAACTGGCTGCGCGATGCCGGTTACGACGCGCGCGGTTGGGGGCGAGGGCTGAATTGGGGGCCGACACCAGTGGCTCTAACGCGCTGTGCCGCGCTTGTTGATGAGGCCCACCAGAGAACGGGCCGCAAGGTCAGCCTGGTCGGACGAAGCCTCGGCGGATTGTTCGCTAGGGAATTGGCAAAAGACTCTCCCGCTAAAATCGTGCGGGTGATCACTTTAGGCACCCCGGTTCTGTTCCCGATCAAAACACCTTTGTCGCCATTTGTCGAAGCAGTCTCTGCAGGCTTCGATCCCTCATTCACGGCCCGAACAGCCGATTTGCATCGCAATCCGCCAGTCCCGGTCACCGCATTTTACTCCAGATCAGATGGCATCGTGCCCTGGCGCTCGTGTTTGATCGAAGAGACTCCGGCCTCAGAAAACATCGAAATTGACAGTCCTCACACCATCATGGGTTCGAACCCGGTCGCGATGCGCATTATTGCCGAGCGTTTGGCAGCGCCTACCGCCTGACTCCACGATTTCTGACGGGACATTCAGCATCAACTCGCAATCTCGTGAATCGGGGTCATAGTACCGCCGCATTTCGGCCTTTGCGTCGCCGTTTTGCGGGGTCATCTTCATGCGTACCGGTTGGCTCGGTGGTGCGGCAAAGGCCCCGGACCATCAGCCCCCAGCCCCCTCGCGGCTTTATCCACGCCCCGAGCCAACCGCAAGTTTTTTGACAGACTGACTAAAGACTTGCCCCAGACTTGGTGTAAACACTCCCTCGCCAGCCAAAGCGCGAGGGAGTGCCTTTTTATGCGCCTATCAGGACGAACCGCCATTGTCACCGGTGCCGCTTCAGGCATTGGCCATGCCTGCGCTCAGCTGTTTGCAAATACCGGGGCACGCGTTCTTGCTGTGGATCTGCCTGGAAGGAATTTGGGCAGTGTCCACAAAATGCAAGGCACCATCTCTCTGTTGGAAATCGATGTCTCAGCTGAAGGCGCTGCCGCCAAAATCATCGAAGCCGCCACCAAATCCACCGGCCAGTTGGACATCGTCATGAATAACGCCGGCATGGCGTCGAACGCCTTGGCGGAAGAAATGACACGCGAGGTCTGGGACCGCACCCTTGCAGTCAACCTGACCGCGCCTTTTTTGATCTGCCAGCAAGCCATTCCGTTTCTAAAGAAGAGCAGGGCAGGGCGGATCATAAACGTGGCCTCGGTCATGGCCGATGGCACAGACTACGGCCTCTCAGCCTATTGCGCCTCCAAAGCGGGGGTGGCGGGTCTCACCCGCACGCTCGCCCTCGAACTTGGCAAATTCAACATCACCGCCAACTATCTATTGCCGGGGGCTATCCGCACTGGCATGACCAGGCCTTTGTGGGAGGCAAGGCCCGACGTCGCTGACATTTGGGCAAAAAAATCGGCACTTCGCCGATTAGGAGAACCCCAGGACCTGGCGCGCGCCGCGCTCTTTTTGGCGTCCGATGACGGGGCTTTTGTGACGGGCCACGGTTTGAACGTCGATGGAGGGCTAATGCTGAGGGTTTGAGCCTCTTTACAACTGTACACTTGCGGTTGCACCAGCTTTTGCGTATTGGCTGGGCTCGCAACTCAACTCGATTTCTATGGCGGGTAAGCCAGCACTTCCATGATCATTATAGAAGATGTAGTCCGGCGCTTTGGTAGCTTTACAGCCGTAGGCGGAATTTCGCTGCGCGTAAAAAAAGGCGAAGTTTTGGGATTTCTGGGACCCAACGGGGCCGGCAAGTCAACCACCATGAAAATGATCACAGGTTTTCTTGCGCCCAGCGAAGGCCGCATCTCCGTTTGTGGCCATGACATCGTCGAAGAACAGTTCGAAGCGCAAAGTGCGATTGGCTATTTGCCGGAAGGCGCGCCAGCCTATCCCGACATGACACCCGTACAATTTTTGTCGTTCATTGCCCGTGTTCGTGGCTTGAAAGACGAAGCGGCGCAAAAAGCAATCGCAATTGCCGTCGCACGAACCGGGCTTCAAGCCGTACTCGGGCAGAAAATCGAAACCCTTTCAAAAGGGTTCAAGCGGCGCGTGGGCCTTGCTCAAGCGATTTTGCACGACCCTCCGGTTCTGATTATGGATGAGCCAACCGATGGCCTCGACCCCAATCAAAAACAAGCGGTCCGAAGCCTCATTCGCGCCATGAGCGCCAACAAAGCCATCATCATCTCGACCCATATCCTCGAGGAAGTTGACGCCGTCTGTTCGCGCGCGGTCATCATCGACAAAGGGAAAATCGTTGCAGATGGCACCCCGGCGGAACTCTTGGCCAAATCGCCTACCAAACGCTTCGATGATGTATTCCGTTCCCTGACAACGCCAGATGCCGAAATCAGGGTGGAGGGCGGACAATGAATTTCTGGAACCTGACCAATGCCGTCTTCCGCCGCGAATTCGCAGGCTACTTTGCAACACCCGTAGCCTACGTTTTTATCGTGATCTTCCTGCTCTCAATGGGAGCCTTCACATTCTATTTCGGTCAGTTTTTTCAATCCGGGCGCGCCGAACTCGATGTATTTTTTGGCTTTCATCCTTGGCTCTATTTGTTTCTGATCCCTGCAATTTCCATGCGACTTTGGGCGGAAGAACAAAAATCAGGCACCATCGAATTGCTGATGACTTTGCCTGTACCAGTGACGGCGGCGGTGACAGGGAAATTCCTGGCGGCCTGGGTGTTTTCCGGCATCGCCTTGCTCTTGACCTTTCCCATGTGGGCGACGGTCAATTTTCTGGGTTCACCTGACAATGGCGTCATCCTGGCGGGATACTTCGGCAGCTGGTTGATGGCCGGCGGCTATCTTGCAATCGGTTCATGCATCTCGGCGATGACAAATAATCAAGTCATCGCTTTCGTGGTCAGCGTCGTCGTTTGCTTCATGTTCACAATCTCAGGGCACAATATCGTCCTGGACTTCTTTCAGGGCTGGGCGCCTGTTTTCATTGTCAATGCGATTTCGTCGTTTAGCTTTCTGACGCATTTCAATGCGATCATGGATGGTGTCATCGATCTGCGCGATTTGATCTTCTTCGGATCGCTCATCGCGCTGTGCCTCTTCATCAATTCGGTCGTCATCGACCTCAAGCGGGCGGATTGAACCATGCGTTGGACCCGCTCAACTATTGCCGCCGCCGCAATCTCCCTCAGCGTCGTGCTGTTTTTTGCAGTCAACATGACCTCTGACGTCTGGTTCTCGTCGGCACGTATCGACCTGACCGAAAATGGACTCTACACGGTCAGCCAGGGCACGCGCGACACGCTGCAGGCGATCCCTGAACCGATTACCTTGCGGTTTTATTTTTCCGAGAAAATCTCGGTGAAATACGCTGGCGTGCGAGCTTACGGCTCGCGCATTCGTGACCTGTTGCTGCGCTACGAAAGCATCGCCGACGGCAAACTCAAGCTCGAAATTATCGATCCCGAACCGCTCACCGAGCAAGAAGACCTGGCCGCCTCGCAAGGCGTAACCGGCGCGCCTACCCCGGCTGGCGAGAAAATCTATTTCGGTTTGGTTGGCACGAACATGGTCAGTGGCCGGGAAGTCATCCCCTTTTTCCTGGAAGACCGCGAAGCCTATCTCGAATACGACATCACCAATCTCATATTCAAACTCACACGGGAGAAAAAACCGAAAGTGGGGGTTGTGTCGAACATTCCATTCGACGCCGGAGCTGGCGGAATGATGGCGGCGATGCAAGGCCAATCCAAGCCTTTCATGATCTATGAGCAACTGCGCGAATCGTTCGACGTCCAATTCCTTGAGCAGGATTTCGACCGAATTCCAGCCGACATCGACGTTTTGATGATTGCGCATCCCAAACCGCTGACGCCAACAACGCAGTATGCGATCGACCAATTCGTTATGCGCGGCGGCCGCGCGCTCGTGTTCCTCGACCCATGGTCCGAGATTTCGCAAGTTGGCGCCGACCCCTCTGGGCAACCGCTTCAGGGTTCGACGCAGTCTTCAGCCGCCAGCATTGAGCCTTTGATGAAATCGTGGGGCGTTGCTGTTGACCCTGGGAACATCATCGGCGTGCGTGACCGCGCGCAACGCGTACAATTCTCTGGCGACGTCGTCGACTATATTGCTTGGGTCAGCTTCAATGCGACAGATATGGATCGCAAGGATCTCGTGACAGCGGAGTTGACGGACATCAATCTGGGGACGGTGGGCGCAATCAAAAAACGCGAAGGCGCGACGACCGAATTGCTGCCGCTCATCCAAACCACAAACGATACGATGCAAATCCCGCTGACCAAAATCACCGGCAATCCCAATCCCGACGACTTGCTGCGCGACTTTGCCAGGTCCGGCGAGCGGTTCATTGTTGCAGCCCGTATCCGCGGACCCATCAAGTCAGCATTTCCGGCAGGCGTACCCGCACAACCCGTTACCGATGGCCAACCGGTCAAAGGCCCCATTCCTGCCCACATCAGGGAAACGAAGGCCGCTAATATCGTGCTGGTTGCTGACAGCGACATATTCAATGACGGTTTCTGGGTTCAGCCGCAGGAGCTTCAAGGCCAACGCGTTGCAGTCCCTGTGGCCGACAATGCGGCGTTCGTGTTGAACACGATCGAGAATTTAACGGGGACCGATGCGCTGATCTCACTGCGCTCGCGCGGAACATCAAACCGCCCGTTTGTTGTCGTCAACGATATGCGCCGCCGGGCGGAGCAGCAGTTTCTACGCCAGGAGCAACTGCTTCAGGAAAAATTGACGGCAACTCAAAGCAAGTTGGCTGAACTTGAGGGCAAGCGCCGGGCGCAAAGCAGGCCCGGGACCGCGCATCCCCAAGAGCTTCTAACGGCGGAACAAGAAAAAGAAATGGAAAGTTTCCGTTCGGAACTGATCGACACGCGTAAGGCCTTGCGTGACGTCCAGTATAAATTGCGCCGCGACATTGATGGCTTCGGTAATTGGCTGGCCGCAATCAATATTCTCTTTATCCCGTTGATGATTGCAGGTACGGCGCTGGTGATGTGGTTCGTTGGCCGCCGCAAGAAGCCGGCGTCGGCTTCCGGGAGCGCGAAATGAACGCTCCCGTCGCTACCAAGCAACCTGTCATCCCGGTCCTCAAGCGCCGGATACGTGCATTGACTGTTCTCGCAGGCGCAACCGCAATTGCTGTGGTGTTGGCGTCCATCTCTCAATGGCAGCGTGGCGCGACCAGCGACCCCTTGTTCCAGCAAGTGCGAATGTTTCCGTCACTCGAAGCAAAAGTCGATGACGTGGCCTCGATACAAATCGAAACAAAGTTATCGGTGTTCAATGTAACGCGCAGAGCGGACGGGCAGTGGATATTGCCCGACAAGGCAGGCTATGGCGCCGACTTCAACACCGTACGCAAAACCATTCTGGGGCTTGCCGAACTCGACCTGATCGAACCGCGGACTGCGCGCGCGGATTGGCAAGAAAAACTTGGGTTAGGCCTCCCCAAATCGGGTGGTTCCGGGTCGCTTGTGACCCTGAAAGACAAGAACGGTGAAGTTGTTGCGACCCTGTTGTCCGGTGCCACTGTCGAAGGCGCGTCGGCCGGTGGAAAACAGGCCATCTATGTTCGCCGCCCCAGCGATGCGCAAACTTATGTTGCACGTGGCAGTTATTCGCTCGACACCAGCCAAGAACAATGGCTCGACAAATCTTTCATCGATTTTGCACGTGATCGCATCAAAACTGTTGCGGTTAAACCGTTCGCAGGGGCGGCCTACACCGTCACGCGCGATAAGCCTGAGACACAAAATTTCTCAGTCGTTGAGCGCTTGCCCTCTGGCCGCTCGCTGCGCTCCGAAGGTGAACCCAACGGTGTTGGCAACGCTTTGATGGGGATGTCGTTCACAGATGTCGTTCCGCAATCAAAAGTCGATTTTTCGAAACCGGCGCGCTCGACGTTCCAGACATTTGACGGTTTGGCGTTGAACCTGATCATTGCTCTGAAAGACAATGAGTATTGGGTGGCTCTGGATGCCATCGCCGACAACTCAGTCAAACCGCCCCCGAACCCCACCGCATCAAAGCTCAAGCCCGATATCGCCAAAGAAGCGAAAGAAATCAACGCGATGGCAAAGGGCTGGGCGTACAAAATCCCGAATTTCAAGGGTGCATTGCTTACTTCGTCGGTTGAAGCTTTACTCACCCCGATTGATGCGGGCGCACCTCGCTAGCGTTGGTTCACTTGCTCTTGCGTAATCTGACTTGTGCGGCCCCCTGCACGGGCCCATTGCCACCGGATTGAATCCACACCGCAATTCCGTCGGTCAGCTCATTGGGGTCGCGCCCGTGTGCAGGCACCTTGAGCGTAGTTGCAGCTCCGGACCACTTTCCCGCTTCAGAAAAGTCCCTGACAACGTTCCAGTAGGTCATCACCCGGCCTGAGTTTTCACCGCGCGTAATATTCACACTGCGCGAAGAGAGTGTGTGCGCAATCCATACTGTCGATTCTGGATGCGCAGTTCCCGCACCGATATGAACCTGCACATCGTTGCCTGTTTGCTCGAGCGTAATGGTTGCGCGTTTCCCTCGGGTTTCGGCGAGCCTCGCGCTCAAAGCAGCAGTGACATCACCTCGCTGATTGCCAACGACATCTCGCACGCCGTCGATAATCACTTGCGGCGTGTACATTTGCCGCGAAGGCATTGCAGGCTCATACCCCTTTTGGCGCACCGTATTATCGTGACTGGCCAACGTATCGCGCCAGCCGGTGTAGTCCCAGTAATCGATGTTGAATGACACTGCGACCACATCGGGCCGTTTTTGCAGCTCACCCCAAATCTGGTCGGCGACCGGACAAGACGAGCAGCCCTGGCTGGTGTAAAGCTCGGCAAAGACCGGCGGCGCCGGCTCGGCTTTCAGAGGCAAGACAACGAGCACTGCAACAGCCGCCACAAGGCCGCCGGCGCGCAAGATGAAAGGAAGAGTCAGATGCGTCATCACGCAAAACCCTACTCGCGGCAAGCCTCACTGCCTAGTCACGAAGCAGTGTTTGGCAGCGCCCGGATCATGCAGCCTTGACCAATCCGCGCAACACGTAGTGCAGAATTCCGCCATTTTGGAAGTACTCTATTTCGTCAAGCGTATCGATCCGCGACATGACCGGGACATTTTCGCGCCGTCCGTCGGCGTAAGTAATGTTGACACTCAGCATCTGCCGCGGCTTCAAGTCCTGCTCCAGACCCGGGATATCGATAAGTTCGGTGCCCGTTAGCCCCAAACTCTTCCAAGTCTGGCCACCGGTAAACTGCAGCGGTAGCACACCCATGCCGACCAAATTGGAGCGGTGAATGCGTTCGAAAGTCTCGACAATCACAGCACGCACACCCAACAAGCGCGTACCTTTCGCCGCCCAGTCCCGCGAAGAGCCTGTGCCATATTCTTTGCCGGCAAAAATCACCAGTGGCACGCCATCCTTCTGATAGCGCATGGCGGCTTCATAGATCGGCATCTGATCGCCTGAAGGTTGGTACTTCGTGACGCCGCCTTCGACCCCGGGAACCATTTGGTTCTTGATCCGGATATTGGCGAACGTACCGCGCA
>JANOFD010000324.1:0-1773 GCA_031413455.1 Rhodobiaceae bacterium | reverse complement strand
CTCGCCGGCAGCGGCACGGTCGTCGAGCCCCATTCCTTCGATGTTGAAGTGACCGCCACCTACGGCGGCAAGCCACACCGCTGGTCATACGAATCCTACGAAGGCCGCACCGTCATTCGCGACAAGGCCGCGGCCGAGGCTGGGGTGACGATCGAAAAGTCCGGTCCCGCCACGATCAAACAAACGATCGAGCTCTTGGGTCATGCCGATCTGGCGCCGGGCGCCAAGGCGAGCTTGCGCGCGCGATTTCCCGGCCGGATCTTGAGCGTCGCAAAGACGCTCGGCGATGCCGTCCGTGCCGACGATGAACTCGCGCGGATCGAAAGCAACGAAAGCCTGCAAGCCTACAGGATTGCGGCGCCGTTCCGTGGCCTCGTGTTGGAGCGCAACGCAAACCCAGGCGATGTAGCGACCGACGGCGTGTTGTTCGTGGTCGGCAACCCCTCGAAGCTCGTGGCCGACTTCCACGTCTTCGACCGCGACGCGGCCCGCATCCGCGCCGGCCAGGATTTGCGCATCGCAGCACTCGACGGGAAAGCCGTTGCCGATGCCAAAATCGCGTTGCTTTCGCCGATGAAGGATCCAGGCTCCCAATCGATCGTGGCCCGCGCCTTTTTCGACAACCCTGACGGCAGTTTCCGTCCCGGCATGACCGTCAACGGCAACGTCGTGGTTGACGAGGCGCAGGTAGCGCTCGCCGTCAAAACAATCGCCATCCAACAGTTCCGCGATTTCGAAGTCGTCTTTGCCAAAGTCGGCGAAACCTACGAAGTGCGCATGCTTGAAATCGGCCGGCGCTCGACCGAATGGACCGAGGTGCTGGGCGGCATAGAGCCCGGCGTCGATTACGTCGTCGTCAACAGCTTCCTGATCAAGGCCGACATCGAAAAATCGGGCGCCTCGCATGACCACTGAACCGTCGTCTGCGTTCGAGCGCGTCATTCTGTTTTCGATCCGGCAACGCTGGATGGTGCTGGCCGTCGTTCTGGGCTTTGGCGCTCTCGGCGTCTGGGACTTTCAGCGCCTGCCCATCGACGCCGTCCCCGACATTACCAACGTGCAGGTGCAGATCAATACCGAGGCGCCCGGTTACTCGCCGCTCGAAGCCGAACAGCGGATCACCTTTCCGGTCGAGACCGCGATCGCAGGTCTGCCGCGCCTCAACTACACACGCTCGCTGTCGCGCTACGGCCTCAGCCAAGTCACCGTCGTGTTCGAAGACGGCACCGACATCTACTTCGCCCGCCAGCTCGTCGGCGAGCGGTTGCAAGCCGTGCGCGGACAATTGCCGCCCGGGATTGAACCGGAGATGGGACCGATCGCCACCGGCCTCGGCGAGATTTTCATGTATCTCGTGGAACCCAAGCCCGGCGCAAAGAAAAGCGACGGCACCGCCTGGACCCCGACGGACCTGCGCACGCTCCAGGACTGGGTGATCAAGCCCCAGCTCAGAACGGTTCGCGGCGTGACCGAGGTCAACACGGTCGGCGGCTACCGCAAGGAATTTCACGTCACGCCCTATCCCGAACGCTTGGCGGCGCTTGAGCTGACGATCGCCGACGTGATCACGACGCTGGAACGCAACAACGCCAATGCGGGTGCCGGCTACATCGAACGCAACGGTCAGCAAATTCTGATCCGCGTGCCGGGGCGCGCCGCGGGCGCCGACGACCTGCGCAAACTCGTCGTCGTCCGCCGGGGCGATGTGCCCGTGCGCATCGATCAGGTAGCCGACGTCAGCCTGGGCACCGAGCTGCGCACCGGTGCCGCCAC
>JANOFD010000323.1:0-8106 GCA_031413455.1 Rhodobiaceae bacterium | reverse complement strand
GGGCGCCCTCGCTCGCCAGCAGTCCGCAAGGCAGCAAGTAATGACAGGGCAAGGCGAGTACTGCCTTGCCCCCGCCAAGATCAATCTCTTTCTGCATGTCGGCGAAAAGCGCGACGACGGCTACCACAATCTGTCAACCCTAATCGTTTTTGCCGATGCCGCGGACCGGCTGTCTCTCACGCCCAGCGATCACTTGTCGTTGCGCATTACAGGACCGTTCGCTGCAAGTTTGTCCTCAGAGCTCGATAACATTGTGCTCAAAGCGGCGCGTGCGCTCAGGCTGTGGGCGCAACAGCGCGATCATCAGGCACCGTCCGTTGAGTTGATCCTGGAAAAGAATCTGCCCGTCGCTTCCGGAATTGGCGGTGGCTCCAGCGATGCAGCAGCAACATTGCATTTGCTCGCGCAACATTGGGCGCTGCCGATCCATAGTGATGATCTGCAGCTGATCGGATTGGGGTTGGGTGCCGATGTCCCTGTGTGTCTGCGCAGCGCACCCACGTTGGCCTCCAGCATCGGTGAAGTATTGGCACCAATCGAAAACTTGCCGGAAATGTTCTTCGTGCTGGTTAATCCAAGTGTCGCCGTCCCGACCAGCGTCGTCTTCAGTGCACTGAATGTCCGCACGGGCGCCTTCGCACCAGCGCTGCCGGCAAAGAAAAATATTCGCGAATTCGCCGCTATTTTGGATGCAACGGTCAACGATTTGGCCGCGCCCGCAAAATCGTTTGTGCCGGTCATCATGCGCGTCGAACAAGCGCTGGTGGCCACCGGTGGTTGCCTTTTGGCCCGCATGTCGGGCAGTGGCGCAACCTGCTTTGGTCTATACGCATCATATGAAGCGGCAAGTGAGGCTGCACAGAGTATCTCCGCCTCGCACCCTCAATGGTGGGTCACCCCGGCGCGGCAATTCACCGTAATTTGAAAGCTGCCGCAACACCCCGCAGGCAGCTGCACTTATTCTGCGGCGGCGGAACCTATCAGCCCGCGACGCGTTTTGTGAGAGGTAAGCTCACGTTCAACAGCAAGGTGCGAAGCAATGAGTGGTATGAACCAATCAACTACACAACCGTCCAACGGCTCGCAATTAGGTCAAACGCTGAAGCAGAAGGCTTCGGAAACCGGAGCCAAGGCCAGCCAAAAGCTGAGCGAAACAACTCAGCGTCTCAGCGATACGGCGCGCGACTTTGGTGAAAAGCAGAAAGCCATGGGCGCCGATCAAATGCAGGGAATTGCAGGTGCGGTTCATAGCGCCGCCCGCGAACTCAAAGAGAGCATGCCGGCGGCGGCGTCGTTGGTGGATTCCACCGCCAACCAGCTTGAGAGTGCTGCTTCGGCATTGCGAGACCGCACTGTCAGCCAGCTCTTGCAGGATGTCGGAGATTTCGCACGCCGCGAGCCAACGCTGTTTTTCGGCGGCGCAGTCATCGCAGGCTTTGCGCTGTCCCACTTCCTGAAGAGCTCCCAGGCCGGATCAATCGGCACGAATTCGCGCTTGGACAACTACAATGGGAGCGGGAGCCAGCACTAATGGCATATGAACGTTACAATAGGCCGATAACCGATATATTCGGCGACCTGATGCGCCAGGCCTCATTGCTGGTTCGCAAAGAAGGTCAGCTCGCGCGCACCGAAATATCCGAAAAAATAGGCGAGGCGACGACCGGCATCGTGTTGTTGGTGGCGGGCGGCGTTGTGATCATACCCGCACTTGTCATTCTTCTGGGTGCAGCCGTCACCACGTTGGCAGATGGAGGCTGGAGTGTCGCCGCCGCCGCGATGATCGTCGGAGGCGCAACGCTGATTATCGGCATCGTCCTCCTGGCCATTGGCGCAAACAAGCTCAGCGCGCGTGAACTGATGCCGACGCGTACGCTACGCCAAGTGCAAAACATCGGAAATCTGGCTTCGGCAAGCTCGAGGGCAGACCCGTGACAACCAGCACCCAACTTGAAAACGAAGCCCAGCTTGCCCAAGCCGATCTCGCTAACACCATACAAGAACTGCGTTCGCGAGTAACCGTAAGCAAGGTCGCCGACGAACTCCGTTATGAAATGAGTGAAGGCTTGGGGCGCGATTTGGCCCGCGGCCTTGTGCGGCACATCGCAAACAATCCAGTACCGGCTGCGTTGATCACCGCCAGCGTAGCTTGGATGTTTTATTCGAACGGACGGGTAGAACCAGACGCTGACGAAGTGCTTGACGGCAGTTCATCCGAATACCTCCACAACTCCAACTTCAACTTCAACAAGGCTGATCAAATGGCAGACAACATGAATCCATATGACGGTGCCGCTGACAAAACGGCGAGCACCATCGGTAACACCGCAGCAAACGCCTACGAAACTGTGTCTCAAGGCGCGTCAAATGCTGCAGCAGCCACCTACGATACGGTCGCTCATGGCGCATCAAAGGCCGCAGCGGGCGCGTCTCAGGCCGCAAGTGCGGTAACGTCTGCGGTCAAAGAAAGCGGAAATGCGGCTCTGCGCGTAGTAAACTACTGCACCGAACACCCACTTTTGCTGGCGGGTGTTGGGCTCGCGATCGGTGCGGCTATCGGCACGGCAATGCCTGTATCCGACGCCGAAAACAAACTTCTCGGGCCTGCAAGCGACAAGCTGAAACGTTCGGCTGAAAAATTAGCCGGCGAGCAGCTGCAGAAAGCGGAGCAGGCTGGCGAAGACGCTCTCGATCAAGCCTCACAGGGCTTAACCCAGAACTTCATCTCCGAACCTAACAGTGCGCAACCAACCTCTAAGGTTCATTGAGCTAATACGCCCGGCTCACGCAGAATTCCGCAAGCTCGCTCAGCGCGTGGCGCATGGGGCTTTCGGGAAAAACATTAAGCGCGGCGCACGCTTGGTCCGTATAACTCCGCGCCCGCGAAAGCGTGCCGGCGATGGCGTGATGTTTGTCGATTAAATGGATGGCGTGTGTAAGATCGCCATCCACCTGGCTGCGATGGCCCATCGTCCGCCGCCAGAACTCGGCTTCCTCGGCATTGGCTTTTGCCAAAGCCATAATCACCGGCAACGTCAATTTGCCTTCGCGGAAATCATCGCCGACGGCCTTGCCCATCATCGCTTCGCGGCCCGAGTAATCGAGCGCGTCATCGACCAGCTGAAAAGCGATCCCCAGATTGTGCCCGTAAGTCTTCAAGGCCATTTCGCGTAGGCCATCGGCCTGCGCAATGACCGCACCTGACTCCGACGCCGCCGCAAACAACGCGGCCGTCTTGGCAGAGATGATTTTGAGGTACGTGTCCTCACTGATGCCGATATTCCCCTTGGTGCTCAGCTGCATCACTTCACCTTCGGCGATGATCGCAGAGGCATTTGAGAGAATGTTCAATACGCGCAGGCTCCCGGTTTCCACCATCAACTGGAACGACCGCGAAAACAGAAAATCGCCGACCAGCACGCTCGGCGCGTTTCCCCAAATAACATGCGACGCGGCCTTGCCTCGCCGCAGCTCGCTTTCATCGACGACATCGTCGTGCAGAAGCGTGGCCGTATGAATGAACTCAACGGCTGTCGCCAGCCGGATATGTCCCAAACCCTGGTAACCGCAAATCTGCGCCGCAGCCAGCGTCAGCATCGGTCGCAGGCGCTTGCCGCCGGAATTCACGATATGGCCCGCCAATTCAGGGATCAGCGGAACGTCGCTGCGCATCCGCTCCAATATAAGAGCGTTTACATGATGAAGATCGCCTTCCAACAGCTTGAACAGCCGTTCGATGGCACCTTTGGGCTCGCCGGCCCCTCTGGTTAGTCGCTGAAATGCTCGCAAGATGCTTTAGACCTTGAGTTGTTTCGCGCTAGGATGCGCCGGACGGATAGTAGGAATTGGACATTTAAACTCGCCATCGCTCGGGTCAAGAGCGCGCGGCGTCACGGTCACCATATGATTGAACTCCTTCGCAGTAACGATCTGGTTTTGCTGAGTTATGTCCGCGCGTTATTGGCATCGGAGGGAATCAAAGGCATTGGGCTCGACGAATATATGAGCATGGTGGATGGTAACATTGGTGCCATCCCGCAACGGATCATGGTCGATGACGCCGATGTGAAACGTGCCCAGTTACTGCTGCGGGATGCGGGTATTGGGCATGTCCTCAAAAAATAGTCAGCGTCCAAAGGCCGCACACGCCGGCACGGAGGTGTCGGACGATGACTTTGTGGGCGGGCGGGTCCGGATTTATCAGCCTCGCGTCGGGTTTCGGGCCGGGTTGGATGCGGTGATGCTTGCCGCTTCTGTCCCCGCAAAAGCCAATGAGAAAATTTGCGACGTCGGCGCGGGCGTGGGCACGGCAGCGCTGTGTCTGGCCGCGCGCGTGCCGGGACTGCATGTCACGGCGATCGAACTCAATCCCGAGTTCGCCGAACTCGCGCGTTTGAACTTCGAACGCAACGCAGTTTCTGAATCGTTCGAATGCATCGTAGCCGACGTTCTGGAACGCCCGCGCACGATAGCCCGCCAAGCCTATCATCATGTCCTGACCAATCCTCCTTTCCACGACACCGCCCGCGGCACCGTCGCGCCGGCGCTGGACAAAGCACGCGCCACCGCCCTCAGCGCCCCCCAACTGCGTCTGTGGCTTCGATTTGCCCGGACCTTGGTACGCCCGAAAGGAACGCTCACGGCCATTTTGCCGCCGGCGCAAATTCCTCTGGCGCTTGACGCCATTTCGCCGGAGGGCCTGGGCGTTGAAATCATACCTTTATGGCCTTCGGCAGATGTCGCAGCCAAACGCGTGATCCTCCGTGCACGAACGAATAGCAAAACCCCGCTGTGCCTGCATTCGGGCTTGACATTGTTTGAACCAGGCGGCGCGCCGGCCAAAGCCGCAGAAGCGATCTTGCGGCACGGCCAATCACTGAGTACATAGGCATCATGGCAATCCAGTGGATCAAAAAACTGTGGCAGCGGATTTCGGGCACAAAAACCCCTGTCGTCAGCGTGCTGCGTCTGAACGGCGCCATCGGCATGAGAACGGGCCTGAACAGAGGGCTCAGTTTTGCGGGCTCGGCCGAACAGATCCACAAACTGTTCGCCGACAAAACGGTCGCCGCCGCAGCAGTGATCATCAATTCGCCCGGCGGCTCGCCAGTGCAGGCGGCGCTCATTCATGATCGCATCCGCGCGCTGGCGCAGGAGAATGGGATCAAGGTGCTGACCTTCGCCGAAGACGTTGCGGCTTCGGGCGGATACATGCTGGCGCTGGCCGGAGAAGAAATCTATGCCCACGAAAATTCCATCGTGGGGTCCATCGGCGTGGTTTCCGCAGGTTTCGGGTTTCAAGGGCTCATTGAAAAGCTCGGCGTTGAACGCCGCGTTCACACCTCGGGCGAGCGCAAAGCCATGCTCGATCCCTTCAAACCGGAAGATCCGCGCGACGCCAATCATTTGGAAGACTTCCAGCGCCAAGTGCACGAAAGCTTCAAAGCCATGGTGCGCGCGCGCCGACCCGGCAAGTTGAAAGGCAACGAAGCGGACCTGTTTTCCGGCCTGTTTTGGACCGGCGCCAAAGCAAAGGAAATAGGTTTGGTCGACGGTCTTGGCGATCTGCGTTCGGTGTGCCGAGAGAAATTCGGAAAAGCCGTCGAATTTCGCGTTATCCAACCCCGCCGCTCGTGGTTCGGCACCGAGCGCAGCGCGGTTGGTGTCGCGCCGGCCCTGGAGTTCCGTGCCGAGAGCTTTATCGAGGCCGTTGAAGACCGTGCGCTGTGGGCGCGTTTCGGGTTATAAGCGCACATGGGTCTATGGATTCTCACGTTGCTCGCTATCGGCGTCCTTGCGTATTTCGCAATCAAGGGACGCATCATTCGTCTGCGCGACGAATTCCAGGAGGCGCTGCGCCGCGCCTCGCAAGGTCCCAAATCGAGCCTGCCTTCGCAAGACATGGTCAAGTGTCCCTCCTGCGGCACGTACTCCGCGCCATCCCTGCAAAAGAATTGCGGCAAGCAAGAGTGTCCCTATAAAACGCCGTCGTTGGCATAAGCGAAACGCCGCATTGTCCGACCCAACCTACAACCTCAATGGCGCATTCAAGCCCACCGTCAAGCGCCGCGCCGATCTCGACGGGCCCGACTTCTTCCCGACTCCAGCCTGGGCAACGCATGCGCTTATCGATAATGAGAGCTTCGACGGCGAAGTCTGGGAATGCGCCTGCGGCGACGGCTCGATGGCCCAAGTGCTGGCCGAGGCCGGTCACACCGTGCGCGCTACCGATCTTCACGCCCGCGGCTACGGCGAAGGCGCCATCGACTTTCTGCACGCCACCCAGCCCGTCGACAACATCATCACCAACCCGCCCTACAACGCCGCCGAAGCTTTCGTCGCGCAAGGCGTGAAACTCGCGCGCCGCAAGTTTGCGCTGCTCTTGCGCTTGGCCTTTCTCGAAGGCGCCAACCGCGCCAACTCGATCTTCCTCAAGCACCCGCCCGCCCGCGTTTGGGTCTTCAGCGAGCGCATCACCTTCTACATGAAAGACGCCGCGCGCGCCGGCAGCGGCACCACGGCCTACGCCTGGTTCGTCTGGGACAAGTCCGCCGCCGGTCCTGCCGAACTTCGTTGGTTCAAGCCGGGTTACAAAAAAGAATTTCACACCAAGCCACCAAGAGTCGAAGAAAAAACGGGATTCTGACTTCTGCTTTGTGACTTCGTATCTTCGCGCCTTGGTGTGAGAACTCTCTCTTTCGTCCGCTGAAAGCCTGCCGCTGAATTACCGTTTCCCCACATGCTTCTCGATCCGTCGGTCAGGCGCAAACCAAATCGCGGCAACCAGGATATAAAGTCCGAACGCCAGCACACCATCATAAAACGCCAGCGGAATGGCGACGGCATAGATCGCCAGTGATGACCAACCCTTGATGTCCTTTCCAAGGGCAGCGGCCAATGTCGAATGGCGGCCATGGTGCACGATCAGTGACCAGACCAGGATCTTGTAGGAGACCCCACACATCAGGGCCACTACGCCAAATAGCGCCGACGGCAGATTGCCGAAATGATTTTCGCCCATCCATCCGGTTACAAACGGAAACAGCGACAGCCAAAGCAACAGATGCATGTTGGCCAGCATAATCCGTCCATTGATGTGGCTGACCGAGTGCAATAGGTGATGGTGATTGTTCCAGTAAATGCCGACCATCACAAAACTCAGCACATAGCTCACGAACACCGGCAGTAGCGGCACCAGCGCCGCCAGATCGCTGCCATGTGGCACCTTCATTTCCAACACCATGATTGTGATGATCACCGCCATCACGCCATCGCTGAACGCTTCAAGACGGCCTTTTCCCATGCCCGTGCCATCCTCTAACATGCTGAAATACCCAGACTCTTCCTGCCATTCATCATCCGATTTGCTCTATTTTGCACTGCAGCATAGCGTGGTGCCAGCCAGCTATTCCAAGAATCGGATTATCCGCATGACAATGACATTGGACGGGGTCGAAACCACAGCGCCGTTTCGCGAGCGTGACGGCCTGGCATATCCGTTTCCCAACAAGCCAGAGCCCGGCAAGACCGTCGAGGTGGCGCCCGGCATCCACTGGATCCGCATGCCTTTGCCGTTTCAGCTCAACCACATCAATGTCTGGCTGATCGACGATGGTGAAGGTTGGGCGATTGTCGACACCGGCATCCACTCGACTGAATCCAAGAACTTGTGGAAACAGGTCTTCGCCCATTTGGGCGACAGGCCCATCACCCGCGTCATTGTCACCCATCTTCACCCTGATCATGTCGGCCTCGCGGGTTGGCTCACCCACAAGCACACCGTGCCACTCTACATGTCGCGCACCGATTATTTGCTCTGCCGCACGCTCGTCATGGATACCGGCCAGCCCGCGCCCGAAGACGGCGTGTTGTTCTATAAGGCCGCGGGCTTTCCCGACGACATGTTGGACGTGTACCGCAAGCGCTTCGGCGGTTTCGGCTCGGGCGTCTCGCGCCTGCCGCAATCTTTTCGCCGCCTGCAAGACGGGCAGGAGCTGGTCATCGGCCAGCACCGCTGGCGCATTGTCGTTGGCCGCGGCCACGCGCCCGAGCATGCCTGCCTGTGGTGCCCCGAACTCAAAATCATGATTTCCGGCGACCAAATCC
>JANOFD010000322.1:0-2764 GCA_031413455.1 Rhodobiaceae bacterium | reverse complement strand
CATGGCACCCGAAAAGTCCGACAAGCCGGGCATGTACGTTGAGGTCAAGGATGATCCCGGCACAGACGGCGGCACAGCGCCCGTGGCGGAACTAAAACCCGACTGGGGAACAGTCTTGCCTGCGGCCGACCTCGTTGCCGGTGAAAAACTTCATACACGTTGCTTTCAATGCCACGACTTTGCCAAAGGCGGCCCCGACAAGATCGGCCCCAATCTTTACGGCGTTGTGGGCGCCAACCATGCCAAGCAACCCAACTATGCCTATTCGCCTGCAATGCGAGCGCTTGCGGCCAAAGCGTGGAGCTACGAAGATCTCGACGCGTTGGTAAAAAATCCCAAAACCGCAGTGCCCGGAACTAAAATGGCCTTCCCGGGCCTCTCCAAAGTTCAAGATCGCATCAACCTGATTGCCTATATGCGCACGTTATCGGATGCCCCGCTTGCCGTTCCCGCGCCAGCCCCAGCAGCGCCGCCACCCCCGGCCCCCGCTGATGGATCGGAACCTCCTGCTGGCGAGCTTCAGGTTCCGCCTCCAGGAATATCCACCGACGGACTGGCGCATGACGCCCCAGCCGTGGAACCGCCACCCGCACCCGTCCCCGCCCCTCCCGCAGGAGGCAGCGGGCACTAGGCTCGGCTGAATTCAGCTTATGCCAAAGGGCGCCCTGCTGTTTCAGCCTTCCGGCTATCCGCACGAAATCTGGTCGAACCACCTTCGCCGCTTGATGCCCGATCTCGACATCCGCACCGCCGAAGACGACGCGCGCAGCCCTGACATCGCCTACTGCGTCGCCTGGAAGCCAAAACCCGGCACTCTGAGCGCGCTGAAAAACCTGGCCGTCGTCTTCTCGATGGGCGCGGGCGTCGATGCCATCGTTGCCGACACGACCTATCCGAAACATGTCCCCTTATCGCGTGTCGTCGATCCAACGCTCAGTCAGGCCATGACGGAATACGTGGTCCTCAATGTCCTCTACTGGCACCGCCGTCAGCACGACCTGACCGCTTTGCAGAATGCAAAGAAGTGGCGCCAGATCGTAACCCCGCGCGCCGAATTCATTCGCGTTGGCATTTTGGGGTTCGGCGTCTTGGGTCAGGCCGCAGCCTCCGCCCTGAAGCCGCTCAACTACCAGCTCTCAGGCTGGAGCGCCTCGCCAAAATCAGTCGATGGCGTTCGCACCTTCCACGGCGACGCGGGACTGCAAGCTTTCCTGGGTGAAACGGACATCCTTGTCTGCCTCTTGCCGCTCACCCAAGCGACACGCGGCATCCTCAACGCCAAAACTTTCGCAAGCCTGCCCTCCGGCGCCTGTGTCATCAACTGCGCCCGCGGCGGTCACCTGATTGAAGACGATGTCGTGGCAGCCCTCGACTCAAATCACCTGCGCGGCGCGACGCTCGATGTTTTTCAAATTGAACCCTTGCCCGAAGCAAGCCCGCTCTGGACGCATCCAAAAATCATCGTCACGCCGCATGCCGCAGCCGTCACAGACCCCGCTTCATTCATGGGGCATGTCGTCAGAACGATCCAACGTATGGACGAAGGCCTGCCGCCAGAAAACCTGGTCGACTTCGCCCGCGGATACTAAGCGTATCGCGCCTTCAGCATCGAATAGATCGCGCGAATGGTTTGCGCCTCGCCGCCAATCGGCCGCCCCGCCCGCGCCCTGTCGTTCCACGCCGCAATATCGAAATGCGCAAACGACTTTGCCTTCTCGACAAAACGCTCGAGAAACAACGCTGCCGTGATCGCCCCCCCATTCGGACTGCCGGGATTGTTGGTGAGGTCAGCGACTTTGCTTTCGATCAAGTCCCGATAACCGGGCCACAGCGGCAAGCGCCACATCGCGTCGTTCTCGACATGCGCCGCATGCATCAACTGCGCCGCCAGTTGATCGTCTTGGGTAAAGAACGGCGGCAGATCAAACCCCGTCGCCACCCGCGCCGCTCCCGTCAGTGTTGCTATACAAATAAGCAGATCAGGCGCGCTCGCATCGGCTTCGCACAAGGCATCCGCCAACACCAAACGCCCTTCGGCGTCAGTATTGCCGACCTCGACCGTCAGACCCTTGCGGCTCGTCAACACATCGCCCGGCCGGTAGGCTTCCCCCGAGATCGAATTTTCAACCGCCGGAATCAGCACCCGCAATGACACCGGCAACTTCGCATCCATCACCATATGCGCAATGCCAAGCACGGCAGCAGCACCGCCCATATCCTTCTTCATCGTCAGCATGGCGCTCGACGATTTGATATCAAGCCCGCCTGAATCGAAACACACACCCTTACCCACCAGCGTCACCTGCGGCGTCGACCTGTCACCCCAGCTAAACTCCACCAGCCGCGGCACACGAGAAGACCCTGCCCCCACCGCCCAGATCATCGGGAAATTATTCTCAAGCAGCGCCCGGCCCTCAATGACTTTGAATTGCGCGCCATGCTCACCGGCAAGCGCCGCAGCGGCCTCAGCCAATTCCTCAGGGCCCATCGCATTGGCCGGCGTATTCACCAGATCGCGCGCCCGCCTCATTCCACGCGCCATCCGCAACACTTGCCCCCGATCAGCATCCGTGGGCCAAGCCAACACAGCACGTGGCTTGACCGCATCGCCACTCTTGAAGCGCGAAAACGAATAGTGCCCCAGCGCCCAGGCAAGCGCCAACCGGTTCCCGTTCGTCGATTGCGGAACCAGCGCAAAGCGATAGTGCCCCGCCGGAAGCAACGTAGGCAGTGCCGCACTGGCAAACGCATCCTCGTCCGCGCC
>JANOFD010000321.1:0-2941 GCA_031413455.1 Rhodobiaceae bacterium | reverse complement strand
TTGTGCCGGGCAGGGATCGAAATTTACCCTGTCGTTTCCCAATTCATAGTTTGCAGCGCCGGAAAGCGCCAATTCCCCGGTCAGATTTCCTGTTGCAGTGCGGCATCGCACAAAAAACTTATTTGCAATACTCTGGGAATAAAATCGTAAAACACCCTTTCGTAACCCGATTGTAATGCTGGTGACATCTTCTCCTAAATAGTGTGCGCCCCGTATGGGGACACAGTACGCCCGGGACAACGCCAAACACACCGATAGAACTGGCCTGTAAAGGTTAGCGTACGAGGGACAGAAACTCGTGCCAGTGGCGGCGTAAGCCTTGCGGACCAGTTAACCCGAATTGTTAGCACAATCTGGTTTGATCGGAGATATGCACCTATGGCCGTTACATTTACGAAGAACGACCTCACGTTCTTATTGACCCAAATCATCATGGCCGAGACCGGGCAACCGCCGGTAAATCCGCATCTGGCCTTTGGTTTGCGCGAAGTAGCGGGCACCAACAATAACTCAGTTCCAGGTCAATCGAACTTTGGCGCCGCCGACCAGCCATTCGGCCTCGCCACCGATCAGTTGTTCCAGACCGTCACAGTTAATGTCGATGGCACAATTTTCGACGCTAATCCGGGCATCGCCGGCGACGTGATAACTACCACCTACGATGCGACGGGACCTTCCGCCAATGTCGTCGATACCGCGCCGCGCACAATCTCCAACCTGATCTCCGACATTAGCGTCAACAATCCTGCGGCGTTGCAAGTCGCCCAAGAATTCGGCGCCCAGCTCGGTGACGGCTACACCGTGTTCTCATCCAACCCCAACGGCCTCATGTTGCCGGGCGCCGATGGGGTATTCGGTACTCCTGACGACATCCTGCCCACGGACCCAAACAACCTGTTCATCGGCAACGTCACGCCCGATGCAGGCCTTTCCGCGCCTTTCAATAGCTGGATGACGTTCTTCGGCCAGTTCTTCGACCACGGCCTCGACCTCATCACCAAAGGTAATGCCGGAACAGTGATGATTCCGCTGATGGCCGACGATCCGCTGATTGCTGGCGACGACGGAATTTTCGGGAGCCCCGACGATTTGCCAACTAATTTGCGCTTCATGGCACTGACGCGCGCCACCAACATCGCGACCGCCCCGGGCGCCGACGGCATCGTCGGCACCTCGGACGACATCCACACCCATCTCAACACCACGAC
The DNA here is from genome assembly GCA_031413455.1 of Rhodobiaceae bacterium. Taxonomy (GTDB): domain Bacteria; phylum Pseudomonadota; class Alphaproteobacteria; order Micropepsales; family Micropepsaceae; genus SZUA-430. The sequence continues at coordinate 1,733 of JANOFD010000321.1, read as the reverse complement.
GCCCTTCGTCGATCAGAACCAGACCTATTCCTCGCATCCATCGCATCAGGTATTCCTGCGCGAATACATCTGGGGCGCCGACGGCGAGCTGCACTCAACTGGTAAGTTGCTTCAGCACAAAGAAGGCAAAGACAGCATTCTCGGCACCGCTGACGACAATTCCGGCATGGCGACCTGGGCTGACCTGAAAGCCAACGCTGCAAAACTTGGAATTACCCTCACCGACTACAATGTAGGTAACGTCCCTCTTCTCTTGACCGATGCATTTGGTAATTTCATCCGAGGCCCCTTGTTCAACGGTGTCCAGGTTGTCACCGCTACCGGGCCGGTGGAAATGAACCCGGCAGCGCCTGCACTTCTGCCGGCCAACACGCTGTTCATCGACCACGCCTTTATCAACGATATGGCGCACTTTGCATCGCCGTTCAAATCGAACGGCACCTTACTCGCCGAAGACGGCGACGCCATCGCCGGCAATCCGCAAGGCCCCACCACCTACGACGACGAACTCCTCGACGCCCACTACGTTGCCGGCGACGGCCGCGTGAATGAAAACGTTGCCCTCATCACCGTGCACGGCATCTTCCACGACGAACACAATCGCCTGCTCGATCAGGTCAAAGCGATGGTGCGCGCCGAACTCGCCAACGGCGACTCGGCTTTTGCCACCGATTGGGTTTTGCCGGGCACCAACCTCGCCGATGGCATTCAGGAAAATGAATGGAACGGCGAACGCCTGTTCCAGGTCGCAAAATTCGGTACCGAAAACCAGTACCAGCATCTCGTCTTCGAAGAGTTCGCCCGCAAGGTTGCGCCAACCATCCATCTCTTCGGCAACAACGACATCCATCTCGATCCGGCAATCATGTCGGAATTCGCCAACACAGTTTACCGCTTTGGCCATTCGATGCTCGACGAAAACGTCGCCGTATTCGAAATCAATGCCGACGGCACCATGCAAATCGGGCCAGACGGGCAACCTGTCATCACGCCCATGGGCCTGATACAAGCCTTCACCAACCCCCTGCTCTTTGCCTCGCTCGGCGCCGATGGCGCGGCCCAAATTGTTCAGGGCAGCACCCATCAAATCGGCAGTGAAATCGACGAGTTCGTCACCGGCGCTTTGCGCGACAATCTATTGGGCCTGCCGCTCGACCTTGCAGCTCTCAACCTTGCCCGCGGCCGCGACACCGGCGTTGCACCGCTAAACCTGGTGCGCGCGCAAATCTTTGAAGCAACCAACGACCAAACGATGAAGCCTTACGCCAATTGGGCTGAGTTCAATCAATTCCTGAAGCACTCCGCCTCGCTCGTCAACTTCGTCGCCGCCTACGGCGCCCACGACTCGATTACAAGCGCAACGACACTGGCGGCCAAGCGCGCCGCCGCACTCGATCTCGTCACGACGGGCCTCAATCAAGCCAATGCCGGCAGCGATGCTTACAATTTCATGCACAGCCTTGGCGATTGGGCGAACAACACCCGCGTATCCGGTGGCGACGCGCGGCTCAACACCGCTGACGACACCTGGGCCGGCGGCGTCAACCGCGACAACGCCATCGTCAACGTCAATTCACCTGGCCTCGACGGCGTTTTAGGCGACAACCCCCTCACACCTGCCAACGAAAGCCTCGACGACGTCGTCAACGCCGCCAGATGGGCAACAGGCTCGGTCACCGGCCTCGACCATGTGGATCTGTGGATCGGCGGCCTCGCCGAAAAGCAGAACCTGT
>JANOFD010000320.1:0-7036 GCA_031413455.1 Rhodobiaceae bacterium | reverse complement strand
GAACGCAAGCCGCCCGTATCAAGTTGACCTATGGCATTGCCCATCTGTCGACGGGCGACATGCTGCGCGCAGCCATCGCCCAGGGCAGTGAAACCGGCCTGAAGGCGAAAGCCATCATGGATCAGGGGAAGCTGGTTCCCGACGACGTGGTGCTTGGCATTATTGCCGAGCGGATCGTCGCACCCGACTGTGCAAAGGGGTTCGTGCTCGACGGGTTTCCACGGACGGTCAACCAAGCCACAGCGTTGGACTTGATGCTGGTTGGCAAAAATCTGGGTGTGGACCACGTGGTGGTCATGGACGTCAACGAGGCGGAGCTGGTCAAGCGCGTGGAAAACCGGGCAGCGGAAGCCCGGAAAAAGGGCGATCCGGTGCGGCCTGATGACGATCCGGAGACTTTCAAGAAGCGGCTGGCGGTTTACAAAGCCGAAACAGCACCGATTCTGCCCTATTACGAGCAGCAGGGGAAAATACGGCGGGTGGACGGAATGAAGCCCATTGACGAGGTCACGGCACAAATTGACGCGATCTTGAGTGGTGGAAAAGCAAGGAAATCATGGTTGCCCAAATGGTTGACCGGTTAGAAAAAGACCCTATACTCCGCCGCCTTCCAATAAATGGGCGCGGACGCTGCCTCCTGGGACACCAGGGCGTGGCGCGTTTCGTCTTTGTTGAATGAAGCACAGAATTTCAGGAGAGCATCGTGGCCCGTATCGCAGGCGTCAATATTCCTACCAACAAGCGCGTTCATATTTCGCTGCGCTATATCCATGGCATTGGCCCAGTCAATGCAGTGGAGATTTGCAAGAAAGTCGGAATCGCGGAAAGCAAGCGCGTCAATCAATTGTCGGATTCTGAAGTCATTCAGATCCGCGAAATCATCGACCGTGAATTTGTTGTCGAAGGCGATCTTCGCCGCGAAGTTTCAATGAACATCAAGCGGTTGACGGATCTGGGTTGTTATCGTGGCCTGCGTCATCGCAAAGGACTTCCGACGCGCGGCCAACGTACGCACACAAACGCGCGCACGCGCAAAGGCCCTGCCAAGGCGATTGCAGGCAAGAAACAGGCGACTAAGGGTTAGTCGAACAAATCAACGCGCCGGAAGCTTTCGCGCTTCGGCCAACAGGGACTTGAAAACTTACAATGGCAGCCGAAAAGAAAGCGCGCGTCAAAAAGAAAGAGCGCAAGAACATTACGTCCGGCGTGGCGCATGTGAATGCGACGTTCAACAACACCATGATCACCATCACTGATGCGCAAGGCAACACGGTTGCCTGGTCGTCGGCTGGCACGATGGGCTTCAAGGGCTCTCGCAAGTCGACACCATACGCGGCACAGGTCGCCGCGGAAGATGCCGGCAAGAAAGCGATGGAGCACGGCGTGCGCACGCTGGAAGTCGAAGTGAAGGGTCCAGGGTCAGGACGTGAAAGTGCTTTGCGTGCCTTGCAGGCCGCCGGATTTACCGTCACCACGATTCGTGACGTTACCCCCATTCCGCATAACGGCTGCCGCCCTCCCAAGCGCCGCCGCGTATAACATTTAAGACCATAGCCCCCGCTATTGCCGAAGGATTAGCCACAGTGATCGAGAAGAACTGGCAGGAATTGATAAAGCCAAACAAGCTGCATGTGGATGCGCAATCGCCGCGTACGCAGGCGGTGATGGTGGCGGAACCTCTCGAGCGCGGCTTTGGCCTGACGCTGGGGAATTCGCTGCGTCGCGTGTTGCTGTCGTCGTTACAGGGGGCTGCCGTTACGGCGCTTCAGATCGACGGGGTGTTGCATGAGTTCTCGTCGATCCCGGGTGTGCGCGAAGATGTTACCGACATCGTCCTGAACATCAAGCAGTTGGCGCTGAGACTGCACAGTGATGGACCCAAGCGTTTGGTCCTCAAAGGCGAAGGCCCGGGCGAAGTGCGCGCCAGCCAGATTACCTCGGTCGCCGATGTTGAGATTCTCAACCCGGACCTCGTGATCTGCAATCTCGATCACGGTGCGCGTGTGCGCATGGAACTGACGGTGAATTCCGGCAAGGGCTATGTCGCGGCGGATCGTAACCGTCCGGAAGATGCGCCTATCGGATTGATCCCGGTGGATGCGTTGTTCTCGCCGGTGAAAAAGGTTTCTTACCGCGTTGAGAATACGCGCGAAGGCCAGATCCTGGATTATGACAAGCTGACGCTGACAGTTGAAACGAACGGTGCGGTGTCACCGGAAAATTCGGTCGCGTATGCGGCGCGCATTCTGCAGGATCAATTGCAGATCTTCATCAACTTCGAAGAGCCGCGTGAGAAGAAGGTCGAAGAGCAGAAGACCGATCTGCCGTTCAATCCGGCGCTCTTGAAGAAGGTGGACGAGCTGGAACTGTCAGTCCGCTCGGCGAACTGCCTGAAGAACGACAACATTGTTTATATCGGCGATCTTATCCAGAAGACCGAAGCGGAAATGTTGCGGACACCGAATTTCGGCCGCAAGTCGCTGAACGAAATCAAAGAAGTGCTGGCGTCGATGGGCTTGCATTTGGGTATGGAAGTACCCGGATGGCCGCCTGAAAACATCGAAGATCTGGCGCGCAAGTTCGAAGATCAATACTGAGACATTAGGGAACAACGACCATGCGTCACGGATCAGCGGGCAGAAAGCTCAACCGTACCAGCAGCCACCGCAAAGCTCTGTTCGTCAATATGGCGACAGCTCTGATCAAGCATGAGCAGATCACCACCACGTTGCCCAAAGCCAAGGAGCTTCGCCCGATTGTGGAGCAGCTGGTGACCCTGGGCAAACGCGGCAAAACCAATTTGCATGCACGAAGGCAAGCCTTGTCTCAGTTGCGCAACGACACGACGACGGTCGCCAAATTGTTCGACGTCCTGGCCAGCCGCTACGCGACGCGTATGGGCGGGTATATCCGGGTGCTGAAAGCGGGCTTTCGTCATGGCGATGCCGCGCCGATGGCAGTGATCGAATTTGTTGATCGCGACGTGACTGCCAAGGGCAAGGACTCCGGTCCCGTCCAGGCCAAGGCTGACGGCGCCAACGCCTGAGGGCTGCTCATGCAGAGTTTCAAAAATTTGGGGTGGCTTGTGGGCCGCCCCTTTTTTTTCGGATCAACCGCCTTAAATCAGGACGATGGTGATGCATAAAATTTCGCTCAAGACCAAAGCTGGAAACGTCGAAGGGACCTGCGATCCGAAGTTCGCGGGGCTTGTCGATGCGTTTGCCACGAACTTTGAAGCGCATGGGGAAGTCGGTGCCAGTTGTGCCATTACGCTGGAGGGCCGGCAGGTTGTCGATCTGTGGGGCGGCAGGAAGACGCCGGGCGGCGATGCGTGGGGCAAGGACACGGTGTCGATTGTTTTCTCATCGACCAAAGGCGGCATGGCGTTGTGCGCACACATGCTGGTGGATCGCGGCGAACTTGATCTTGATGCGCGGGTGACGAAGTACTGGCCCGAGTTCGGTCAGAACGGCAAAGAGGCAGCCCTTGTCGTCATGACGCTGGACCACAGTGTTGGGGTGCCTCACATTCGTGAAGTGCCAAAGCCTGGTGCGTTCCTTGACTATCAGCATATGGTTGAGGTGGTCGCCAAAGAGGCCGCCTTCTGGGAGCCGGGCACGCGCAACGGCTATCACGCCATCACCATGTCCTGGACCGTCGGAGAGCTCGTCCATCGCGCTGCGAAGAAGCGCATGGGCAAATTTTTTGCCGATGAGATTGCCAAGCCATTGGGATTGGAGTTCTGGATCGGCTTGCCTGACGCCCAAGAGCACCGCGTGGCAGCGATGCTGCCGGCCGCACCGACAGTTGAAGCCATGCAGACGCAGTTTTTCCAGAAAGCGATGTCGGACACGGCGTCGCCATCGCATTTCTTTCTGCGTGATTTCATGGCGTTTGATGCCAATTCACGGGAAGGTCATGCGGCGGAAATTGGCGCGGCAAACGGGATCACCAACGCGCGTGGCCTTGCCGGGCTTTATGCGCCGCTTGCAAATGGCGGCAGCCTGAACGGTGTCCGCCTGGTTGGAAAAGATACGCTGAGCCGCATGGGCAGGGTCTCCATGAGTACGCATCAGGACGCAACGCTGGTTATTCCGACACGGTTTTCATTGGGGTACATGAAGTCGATGGACAACCGGCATTTGGGGGGACTGGATGGGGCCAGTTGCATTCTGTCCGACGCCGCCTTCGGGCACGTCGGCGCCGGAGGTTCGATCGGTTTTGCCGATCCCGAGTGCCGGATGAGTTTTGGCTATACGATGAACCAGATGGGGCTTGGGCTGCTGTTGAACGAGCGTGGGCAATCGCTGGTGGATGCGGCGTACAAAGCCATCGGCTATCGTGGAAATGCCAGTGGTGTTTGGTCAGTGTAATGGTGGGATGGATTTGTCATGCGTAGATCAACGAAGATTTTGTTTGCCGTTGCAACGTGGACTCTGAGTTTTGCCGGACCGGCGCTTGCCGCTCCGGCGCGCCTGGTCCCTGAATCTTCAACGCAGATGCAGCTGTCGTTCGCGCCGGTGGTGCGCAAGACGGCACCGGCGGTTGTCAACATTTACTCGAAGCGCAAGGTCAAAAATCCGTACGCGAACGATCCGCTGTTTAGCCGCTTCTTTCGCGGGCGCGAGCAAACGCAAGGTACGTTGGGCTCGGGTGTCATCGTGCGCTCCGACGGCGTGATTGTGACCAACAATCACGTGATTGCGGGTGCGGACGAAATCGTGGTCGTGATGGCCGACCGGCGCGAATTTGCAGCCAAGGTGTTGCTGGCCGATGAGCGAACCGATGTCGCGGTGCTGCGGGTCAATACCGCCGGCAAGGCGCTGCCGACGCTGGCGTTCCACAACAGTGACGACGCGGAAGTAGGAGACATTGTGCTGGCGATCGGCAATCCGTTCGGTGTCGGCCAATCGGTGACGCAAGGTATTATTTCGGCACTGGCGCGGACGCGGGCAGGTGTTTCAGACTATCAGTTTTTCATTCAAACTGACGCCTCGATCAACCGGGGCAATTCCGGCGGCGCACTGGTGACCATGGGTGGCGAGTTGATCGGGATCAATACCGCGATTTATTCGCAGTCGGGCGGAAGTGTTGGCATCGGGTTTGCCATTCCCGCGAACATGGTCAAAACCATAGTCAACACGGCGATGAGCGGCAGCAAGACGATTGCGCGTCCGTGGCTTGGACTTTCCACGCAGACGGTGACGGCCGCCCTTGCGGACTCACTCGATCTTGATCGCCCGATGGGCGTGCTTGTCAATGAGGTGAGTCCTGCCAGTCCTGCGGCGCAGGCTGGCATCGTCAGTGGCGACGTGATCACAAAGTTTGACGATTTCGCGGTCGACGATCAACAGTCGTTGAACTTCCGAACGACCACAAAGGGTGTGGGTAGCACTGTGACGCTGACCTATCTTCGCAACGGCCAGTATGGCACGGCGGTTGTGCGTCTGGTGCGGGCGCCGGAAACTATTCCGCGTGATATCACCGTTATCGACGGGCGCAATCCGCTGCAGGGCACAAAGATTGCGAACATGTCGCCGGCCTTTGCCGACGAAATCGGATCTGACATTACCAGCGGCGTGATGATTATCGAACTGTCGCGGGTTTCGATTGCGGCGCGGTTGGGCTTTTTGCCTGGCGACATCGTTTTGACGATCAATGAACGAAAGATCGTTTCGGTCGATGCACTGCAGAACGCCTTGAGTTCGAGACCCGCCGTGTGGAACGTCAGTCTGAAGCGGAACGGACAAATCCTGAAACTTTCAATCGAAGGCTAGGAATCTGAGCGACCTGTTTTCAGCGGCGGGACTGGACGAAGGTGCAGGACCACGTCCGTTGGCGGACCGGATGCGCCCCAAGTCATTGAGCGAAGTGGTTGGCCAGGATCATTTGTTGGGCGCAGAAGGTGCAATTGGTCGAATGATTGCTGCCGGCCGGTTGACCTCGCTCATACTTTGGGGGCCGCCCGGGACGGGAAAGACCACGATTGCCCGGCTGTTAAGCCAGGGTGTCAAGCTTCACTTCGAGCAATTGTCGGCGATATTTTCGGGTGTGGCTGAACTGCGCAAGGTCTTTGAGATGGCGCGGGCGCGGCGATCCCAGGGCAAGGGCACGTTGCTGTTTGTCGATGAGGTTCACCGTTTCAATCGTGCGCAACAGGATTCGTTCCTGCCGGTGATGGAAGACGGCACGATCACCCTTGTCGGTGCGACAACGGAGAATCCAAGTTTTGAACTCAACGCCGCGGTGTTGTCGCGGGCGCAGGTCTTGGTTCTCAATCGCTTGACGATTGATCATTTGGAGCAACTGTTGCAACGCGCCGAAGCGCTGACCAAGCATGCGTTGCCCCTCGATGACGACGCGCGGACCGCATTGAAAGCCATGGCCGATGGCGATGGGCGTTTTCTATTGAACCTGGTCGAGCAGGTATTGTCCCAGAAATCTTTCAAGCCACTGACCACGGCGGAGCTCGCGCTGGCGGTGCAGAAACGCGCGCCGATCTACGACAAGGGCAGGGAAGGGCACTACAACCTGATCAGCGCCCTGCACAAATCAGTGCGCGGCTCGGACCCTGACGCCGCGTTGTATTGGTTGGCACGGATGCTGGCCGGCGGCGAAGAACCGCTCTTCATCGCGCGGCGCGTCGTGCGTATGGCAGTGGAGGACATTGGGTTGGCGGACCCTCAGGCGCTGGCTGTGGCAATCGCTGCAAAGGACGCGTTTGACTTTCTGGGTTTGCCCGAAGGTGAGCTCGCGATTGCACAGGCTGTGCTCTATGTCGCGACTGCGCCGAAATCGAACGCCGCCTACTCGGCGTTTGGGGCGGCGAAGGAAGCAGCGGCGCGGACCGGTTCACTCAGCCCGCCTATGCACATTCTGAACGCTCCGACGCGGCTGATGAAGGATCTGGGGTACGGCAAGGCCTATGTCTATGACCCGGACACGCCGGAAGGTTTCTCGGGTCAGAATTATTTCCCCGATGACATGGCGCGCGAGACCTTTTATCAACCGACCGCGTACGGCCTGGAAAAAGAAG
>JANOFD010000319.1:0-1531 GCA_031413455.1 Rhodobiaceae bacterium | reverse complement strand
AACTTGGCACATCATGTCGACGAGCGGATAGCCGCGCGCGATGAGCAAGCCTTGCTGGCGATAAGAGGGGAAGCACATGTCTTCGCGTTCGAGGGCGGCGGCCTGGGCGATCGCCACGGCCTCTTCGCCGGTGCATTTCATATAGAACGAGGTCTTGCCCTGGCGCTGGGCGAGGTACATGCGGTTGTCGTAGTTGCGCGTGACCATCATGTGGCGCAGGCCGCGCTGCAATGTGTCGGGGTCGAGCTTTGGATCCCAGGGGCCTGAAGCCTTGCCATCGTTGTCCAAGACGCGAATGAGTTGGTAGGCCATGTCGCCAATGTCCTTGGCGGCGGCATTGATGTCGGGGCGCGGCACGGCGCCGGGTTTGGAGACATCGACGCTTGAGAAGTCCGGCAGGTCACCGGGGCGTTGTCTTGGTTCCGGGATGCGCAGGCTCAAGGCGACACGGTTTTTTCTGTCGGGTGCAGACTTGGTCATCGCTTGTGCTCGATCATGTGCAGAGGCGCCAGTGGATAGGCGCGGGAAGCTTGAGCGTCAACGCTTAACGGTGCGGACGGTCAAAGCAGGTTAGTCATTCGGAAGATTACGTGGTGGAGCAGTGCATGAGTTGGAATCGTTCAAACGCACCCACGCTCTCGCAAGTTTTGATTGCCCGTTGTGCGGTGCACACAAAGCCGGTCAAGCGGGGATGTGGAGCGCGACGGTCAATGCGGCTGTGAGTTCGTCGGGATTGCCGGTTCCAAACACATAGCGGTCGGGGCGGATGAGGGCGGCGCTCGCGCCAGCGTCGTCGAGCCATTTGTCGAGGCGGCCGGTTTCGTCGGTGACATCGTGGCCGAGGACGACAAGTTTGACGTGGGAGAGCGTCGTCGTTGCTTGCTTCGTCAGCAGCCAGAAGCCGTCGCCGAGGAGATCGTCGAGTTTGCCGCGTCGGCGGTCGCTGGTGCGGGCGGTGGTGGTTTGCGGCAAGAGTTCGCCAGCGCGCGGACTGGGGTGGAGGAACCCCGCTCTGACGCCAGGCAGGCCGGGGAGCGGATCGTTGGCACCGGCGGGTTTTGCGGCGCGGGCGGCGATCATGCCTTGGTCGCGCATGCGGGCGGCTTGCTCGTCTTGCACACAGACGATGCGGCCCATGGCGATGGCGCCTTCGATGATTTGGCGGACTTGGGGCTCGCGTTCTTGCTGATAGGTGTCGAGCAGAGCGGCGTTTGCACGGCCGTGCAGGACCGCTTCGAGTTTCCAAACCAAGTTGTCGGCGTCGCGGATGCCGGAGCACATGCCTTGGCCCATGAAGGGTGGCATCTGGTGCGCCGCGTCGCCCGCGAGCAGGACCGATTTGTTGCGCCATGTCTTGGCAACGAGACCGTGAAAGCGGTAGACGGCTTTGCGCACGAGTTCGACCTGGCCGGGGCGAATCCACGGCTTGAGCAGTTCGGCGATTTTGGCATCGTCGAGCAGTGGCTCGGGTGTTTCGCCGGGCTTGAGCATGACTTCCCAACGGCGGCGTAAGGGCGACATGGGCATCACC
>JANOFD010000318.1:0-2527 GCA_031413455.1 Rhodobiaceae bacterium | reverse complement strand
TTCCTGGCCACGATGCTGAAGAGCATGAAGGCCCAGCACCACAAATGCGGCGGCTTCAGGCTTGCCCCAAATACCAAAAATCCCGCACTCTTCGCGGAGCCTGTCGTCCGCAAAGGGATTGGTAGATATGTCGCTGCTCATTCCGGTTTTGATTTGGTGGATACCAACTGGTCCAATTTGCGTCGGTCACGTTCGCTATAGGATACCGGCTTTTCCCCACCACCTTCGTTGTTAGCGTCGCTGGCTACTGATTGTGCCACGGGTTTCGCCTTCGTGTCCCGCTTTGTATTTTTCTTGTCGGCAGATTTTTTTGGCCCAGGCGCAACCGATGGCTCGTCTTCAGTGTCAACGGAACCCTTGGCTGTGGACGGCTTGCGGCTAAATGACAGGATAACGTCCGCCGTGCCCTTAACCACCGGAAGCAGGCGCGCATGCGTCATCCATTTGGGATGATCTTTGGGGGAGGCCAAATTCGAGTATACCACGTAGCCAAGGCCTACCACCAAAAGGCCGCGTGCCAACCCAAACAACAGCCCCAAAGAGCGATCCAGCGGACCGGCACGCGAACCGCGCACCATTTCCGATAGGCGGAAACTGATGAAAGAGACAGGGATCAACAGGACAAAAAATACGCCAGCAAGTGCCAGAATGTCAGCGACAAAGTCGGGATTCACAAGGGCGCGCGCGAAGGGTTTTGTCACGGGCCAAACGAAAACGGCGGCTAATGCTGCAATCAGCCACGCGCTGACGGAAAGGGTTTCCTTGAGGAATCCGCGATGCCACGCAATTACCCCGGAGGTTAGCAAAACCCCCAGCACCACAAAATCGACGATCGTCAGTGGAATCTGCATTTGCGCCAGATATTACCTACCCCAGTTGTCGGCCCATTGGGTTAATGAAACGTTTTCAATTGCGCAATCAGTGCGCCAACCGATGGAATTTCGGTAATTTCTAGCCCCCTTGGCGCTACAACGCCCGGCGGCACGAAGGCGCGCTTGAATCCCAGCTTTTGTGCCTCCTTCAATCGCGCGTCAGCTTGTCCGCCAGCCCTGACTGTGCCGGATAGGCTGATTTCGCCGAAGAAAACACAGTCGTGCGGGATCACGACACCCAATTGCGAGGAGACAAGTGCGCCTGCTGCAGCCAAATCGGCCGCCGGTTCGCCGATGCGCAAACCTCCCGCGACATTCAGATAAACGTCTTGTGCCGAAATTCCCAATCCTGCCCGGGCGTCGAGGACGGCGAGTACCATGGCCAGGCGCGCTGAGTCCCAGCCAACCACAGCGCGTCGCGGAGCGCCGTAACTGGCCTGAGCCACAAGGGCCTGAATTTCCACCAAAAGCGGTCTCGTACCCTCGACGCCGGCGAATACGGCGGCGCCGGACGCACGCGCTTCCTTCGGCCCCAAGAAGAGCGCAGAAGGGTTTGAGACTTCGGTGAGTCCTGTCTCCTGCATTTCAAAGACGCCGATTTCATCGGTCGGCCCGAAGCGGTTCTTGACCGCGCGCAGAATACGAAACTGGTGGCCGCGCTCACCCTCGAAGTATAGAACGGCATCGACCATATGTTCGACAACGCGCGGCCCAGCAATTTGTCCGTCTTTGGTGACGTGACCGATGAGCAAAAGCGCGGTGCCGCGACGCTTGGCAAACCGGATGAGTTCCTGCGAGCAGGCGCGCACCTGGCTGACGGTGCCGGGGGCAGCCTCGATGGCGTCGGCCCATACGGTCTGGATCGAATCGACGACTAGAACGGCGGGTGGCGCGCCGGATTCCAGCGTTGTCAAAATATCGCGCAAGCTGGTCTCGGCGGCGAGTTTTACCTCAGAACGCTCAAGGCCCAATCTGCGCGCCCGCAGGCGAGTCTGGTCGATGCCTTCTTCGCCGGAGATATAGACGGTTGTCTTGCCGGTTTTTGCCAGCGCCGTCAGCACCTGTAACAGCAGCGTCGACTTTCCGATTCCGGGGTCACCGCCGATCAGAAGCGCGGACCCAGGGACAAGGCCGCCGCCACAGACGCGATCAAATTCGCCGATATTGGTGAGCAAGCGCGCGGGCGGTTCCGATGTCCCGGTTACAGAGACGAGGTCGATGACGCGCCCACCACGAGCGGAGACCTTGCTGCCCGGAATAGCGCCGGCGTCAGCCTCTTCGCTCAACGAGTTCCAGGAACCGCAACTTTCGCAACGCCCTCCCCACTTCGGATAAGAAGTGCCGCAAGACTGACAGACAAAGCGGGGAGAGGGTTTGGCCATTGGTGGAGTTTAGGGCGCAAAGGCGATTCGGGCAACGCGAAGAAATCGAAGGATTACCTACCGCCCCACTTCCATCTTGATCGGGCCTTCGGCTCTTCCGTGGATGAATTGGTCGACATAGGGATTGCCGGACTTGTCGATGTCTTCCTTGCGGCCGGACCAGATGATTTTGCCTTTGTAGAGCATCGCGATCTTGTCGGCGATTTTGCGGGCGGAAGCCATGTCGTGCGTGATCGACAGCGTAGTCACGCCCATGTCTTTGACGGTCGTGAC
>JANOFD010000317.1:0-1678 GCA_031413455.1 Rhodobiaceae bacterium | reverse complement strand
CGGAAGTTAATTGCTGGGCCAACTGTCTTCATTTGCGACGAGTGCGTCGAGCTCTGCATGGATATCATCCGTGAAGAGAACAAGACCTCCCTTGTCAAGTCGCGCGACGGGGTGCCAACACCTACCGATATTCGCAAAGTCCTGGATGATTATGTCATCGGACAAGATCACGCCAAGAAGGTGCTCGCGGTCGCGGTGCACAATCACTACAAGCGCCTGAACCATCAAGCCAAAACCGGCGAAGTCGAGATTGCCAAATCGAATATCATGTTGATCGGCCCGACCGGCTGCGGCAAGACCCTGCTTGCGCAAACGCTGGCGCGCATTCTCGATGTGCCGTTCACGATGGCAGATGCGACGACGCTGACCGAAGCGGGCTATGTCGGCGAAGACGTTGAAAACATCATTTTGAAGTTGCTGCAGTCGGCGGACTACAATGTCGAAAAGGCGCAGCGCGGTATTGTCTACATCGACGAAGTCGATAAGATCAGCCGCAAGTCCGATAATCCGTCGATCACACGCGACGTGTCGGGTGAAGGCGTTCAGCAGGCCTTGCTCAAGATCATGGAAGGCACGATCGCCAGCGTTCCGCCGCAAGGCGGGCGCAAGCATCCGCAGCAGGAATTTCTGCAAGTCGTTACGACCAACATCCTGTTTGTCTGTGGTGGTGCGTTTGCGGGTCTTGAGAAAATCATCGCGGCACGTGGCAAGGGTTCATCGATTGGATTTGGGGCAAATGTTCAGTCTGCGGATGATCGTGGCACCGGTGCCATTCTGCGTGAGATCGAACCTGAGGATTTGTTGAAGTTTGGACTCATTCCCGAGTTCGTTGGCCGCTTGCCTGTCGTGGCAACGCTGGAAGACCTTGATATCGATGCGCTTATGTCGATTTTAACCAAGCCGAAGAATGCAATCGTCAAGCAATACCAACGCTTGTTTGACATGGAGGGCGTGGCATTGTCCTTCTCTGACGACGCGTTAAAGGCAATCTCACGCAAGGCGATTTCGCGCAAGACAGGCGCTCGTGGTTTGCGTTCGATTATGGAGGCTATCCTGTTGGATACGATGTTCGATCTTCCGGGCATGCGTGGCGTTACGGAAGTCGTCATAAACGGCGAAGTTGCTGAAGGCAGGGCGCGTCCGCTCTTGATCTATGCCGATAAACGTGGTGAAGCGACGTCAGCGGCATCTTGAACGCAGAATTCAATCCGAGAATGCCTGCCAGACAGAGTCAAGGCCTTGAATGGCGGCGTGGCCGCCTCCAAGTCATAGTCTCTGTGAACCATCCTGGTGACCGGGAATTGTGTGCTTGCCGCAATAGCCTATGATGGCACCCGATTGTAGCCGCCGCCTAACACTTGAAAGTCAGGTCCAAGATGCAAAATTCGGACAACGAGCAAGCCGCGCCGCCGTCAATGGTGTTTCCAGTGTTGCCGCTCCGGGACATTGTAGTGTTCCCGCACAAGATCGTGCCGCTTTTCGTCGGGCGCGAGAAATCGGTGCGCGCACTTGAAGATGTGGGACTGGAAGAGAAGCAGATTCTCCTGGTCACTCAGAAAAACCCGGCGCAAGACGACCCGGGCGAGAACGACATTTACCTTATAGGTACCCTGGCCTCGGTTGTGCAGCTGTTGAAGCTTCCCGATCAAACGGTGCGCGTGCTGGTCGAGGGCAAGCA
>JANOFD010000316.1:0-6061 GCA_031413455.1 Rhodobiaceae bacterium | reverse complement strand
CCGTGTGCAGCTCCTCGGCGCTCGGTTGCGTGCGCGGTCCGAAGACAGCGGCGAAGCTGCGGCTGAAGCCGCGCTCGTTCATCAGACGTCCGAGCAGCGCGCCGAGCGGCGAGTGGAGCAGCTTCTGCATTTTTGGCAGTCGCGCGCAGCGCTGATGAAATTTCGGGATGCACGGGCTCTCCACTTGGAGTTTCCTCGGTGAAGCGAACTCGCAGTTTCCCCGGTGCAGTCGTCACCTCATGCAGGAATGGTCGCGTTTTGGGTGGTGAAGGGTAGGGGGTATCGACCTCTGGCATGTCGACGCAATCCAACATGGCCGCCGAGTCGCGAACTGTGCGAGAGACAACGTGGTGCACACTGTAGCCGTGGCCCAGACCATTGTCATGCTCAGGCCCCTGTGGCACGCGATATTGTGTCACCTTCATCCCCACCAGGCCGCAGCAGGCAGCGGGAATGCGGATTGACCCCAAACCGTCGGACGCATTGGCCAGCGGAACAATCCCTGCCGCGACAGCGCTCGCCGAACCGCCGGACGAACCGCCCGTAATGTGATCGGTATTCCAGGGATTGCGGCAAGGTTTCAGCCGCGCGCTCTCGGTCGTGCCGGTGATGCCAAATTCTGGCGTGTTGGTCTTGCCCATGATGACGACACCCGCCTGCTTGTAGCGCTGCGTCAGCAGGCCGTCGAACGTGTCGGGCTCATTGCTCTTGAAGAATGTGCCATCACTGCGGGGCATGCCAGCCACTTCAAGTCCCAGATCTTTGATGAGAAATGGGACACCGCGAAACGCGCCATCTGGCAGTGTGCCCTTTACGGCGGCCCGCGCCTGATCATAGGCTTTGTACACAATCGCATTCAGTTTGGGATTGTGCCGCTCCGCCCGTTCTATCGCGGTCTCAAGTATTTCACCGGGAGAGACATCCTTCTTCCGCACGAGTTCTGCCAGGCCCAGGCCGTCATAGTCTGCGTATTGTGCGAATGCCATTTCTCAGCTCCTCTCAGTTCCAGATTTTGGTCAGTTCCAGATTTTCGGATGGTGGTTCGTCCACGGCTTTGCTTTCTCAAGCTGCCCTGCCAGGCGCAACAATGTCGCCTCGTCGCCAAAGCGTCCAGCGAAATGAATGCCAATCGGCGAGCCATTTGCAGCAGACGCCAGGGGCAGCGAGATCGCGGGTTGTCCTGTCAGGTTTTGTAGTGGCGTCACCGGGAGATAATTGAACAATGGCTCCGTCGCCTTCGCAACGTCTTTCTCGTGCATGTCGAGCGTGCCGTTGCGCACAGTTGGTGTACCAAGCGTTGTCGTCATCCAGGCATCATAGGTGTCGTGGAATTGCGCGACTTGCCGGCTCATCATTTGCAGCTGAAACCAGCACATCAAATATTGAGATGCGCTGATTTGTTTGCCCAATTGATAAAAGCCCCAGGTCAGTCCCTGAAAATCGCTCTCGTGTGGAACCCGCCCCGTCATCATTCCCACGCCGTCTATGAGCATCGTGACGCCGGCCGCCCAGACTGGCATAAAGGCTGCAGCAAAGGCATCACCGGAAACCGGAGGGCTCGCCTCTTCGACGTGATGTCCGAGGCCTTCAAGCAATTTTGCATTCGCCTGAATAGCTGCCACGCATTCCGGGTCAAACATTTTTCCAAAGAGACTTTTCTGCGCAAACGCAATTTTGAGTTTGCCCGGTGCCGTCTGCGCTTCCCCAAGGTAGGACGCAGGTTTTGGTGGTGCCCAGTAAGGATCACCCATTTCGTTGCCGGCCGTCGCATCAAGTACTGCCGCGGTGTCACGCACACTGCGTGAAACGACACCCTCGCATACAAGCCCGCCCATGATATCGCCCAGATCAGGCCCCAGAGGATTGCGTCCGCGGGTTGGCTTCAAGCCCACAAGGCCATTCGCCGCTGCGGGCACCCGGATCGAGCCCCCGCCGTCGTTGGCGTGCGCCAGGGGCACAATGCCTGCGGCGACTGCCGCCCCTGAACCACCGGAAGAACCGCCTGTCGAATGGTCCAGGCTCCAGGGATTGCAGGCGGGACCGTAGATCGTCGATTCCGTTGTTGGCACCAGGCCAAACTCGGGAACATTGGTTTTCCCAAGTGAAATCAGTCCGGCGCTCGTGAAGCGGCGCACCAATGTCGCGTCGTGCGGAGATGGTGCGGGCGGAATGAAGTTGGAGCCTTGACGAGTTGGTACACCTTTTTGCGCACCCAAAATGTCTTTCAGCAGAAAGGGCACACCGCCAAAACTTCCCTGCGGGGGCAGCTTTGCCGCCGAGCGTGCGCGATCAAAGGTTTTGAAGACAACGGCATTCAGCTTTCCATTGTGTTTCTCTATTCGCGCGATTGCCTCTTCGACCAATTCGGACGGCGTTACATCCTTCTTGGTGATGAGTTCGGCAAGCCCGAGGGCGTCATACTTGGCGTAGTCTGGAAATGCCATTTCGGTGCCTCATGAGTAATTGCAACAGTTCTATCATTCAAATGGAAATGCCGGTGTGCCCTGAAAAACCGGCCCAACCAGTTCCGGCGATTGTCCGGGCGCCCAAGAGCGCAGGGTGAATTTGGCCTTGCGCAGGATGGCTGACCCCTTTGGACCGGGATCGACTTCGGGGTTTTCCGTGGTGACAAGGTGTGCTTCAATTCTGCCTGCGTTCACACTCAAAATCCCGTATCCATTGGCGTTGGTATCGGCGTATTTGAGTCCCGGGCTCGTGTTCTCATTCCAAAGTATGTCCGAGAGCCAGCTGGAGCCGGTCCAGGAGCGGACGATAGCAGCGTTGACGCCGCCCAACAGGGCCAGGTTAAAATTCTCGACCGTTTCGTCGCCACTTTGATAGGTGACAATGGAGTGAAATACGGAGCTTGAGGCTGACGCTCGGAATGCACCGGAGAAGACAGACTCAGACGAAATGCCGGCGCAGGCAAACTCAACCGCAACGGCGCTCGACACTTCGGCTTGCGGATCGTCGATCAATACGCCAGCCATGTGCATGTGATAGTCGCCCGCGCAGGTCACCAGATTGCTGATGCCGTTGTCGCGTACGAATGTCATCAGCTCTTTCAGCTCACCAGGATAGCCGTTCCAGGCATCGATACCCAACATGGAATCTTTCATGCCGGCAAACCAGATACTGCCAAGGTCCAGGCGCACGGGCAGGGCGGGGAATGCGTTCGCCCAAATTTTCCAGCGTGCCTCGGATGACATGAGTACGTCTTTGAACCACGCTTTTTGCACTGTTCCCAAAACACTACCGGGAGGAGCCAGGCGCCTGGGATTTTCGATGTCGGTTCCCGGAATTGTTTTTGGCGCCTCTCCCTCGTTGGCGGCGCGCCCCTGATCCAACAGTATGACTGTCTCTACTGCCGGCAGCGCCTGGCCTTCTATCTTCGGCGGTCTGGGCGGCGGCGATTTGTAAGACCGGTTGTCGGTCAAGATCAGCTCAAGCGTCTTGCCCCACTTCAACGTGCGGTAGATCGTCATCGAACCAAGTGCGTTGCGATTGTCGATATTGGGATCAATCCAATCTTGCTGTGGACCAAGGTAAGGGCTGTCTTGAACATCAATCCATTTGAAGTCGCGCGCCGGATTTGCGACGCGTCCGGTTCCCGGCATTCCCGTCAGCAATGCCGGAATGTATTCAAACCAGGCCTGATTGGCGGCGACTTTGCGTTTTTGTGCAGGCTTGCCACCCTGATCGAAATAGGTGTCATGCGTTTGCCAGGCGTCGTTGGTGTATTCGTGATCGTCCCATGTTGAAACGAAGGGCCAGCGCGCGCGCGCCGCCTGCAAGTTGGCGTCGCTCAAATAGAGGCGATAGAGAAAGCGGTAGTCAGCCAAGGTGACCGCATTCGTGGCGCCGCCATTTTTGTTCCATGATGTCGATGGCCAAGGTTTGGAGCCATTGGGAAAGGGTGGGAAGTACCGCTCGCGGCCATCCGCGCCTTTCAACCACGTGGGGTTCATCATGTTAGAATCCCAGCGGTCACCTCGCACCTCGTAGATAAAGTCGCCGAGGAACAACACGAAGTCGAGTTGCTGGTCCGTGGGCGCGGCCAGATCATCGGTCAGCATTCGCGCCCAGGCACCATAGAAGGCCTGCTCAAAATTTTGACACGACGCAAATGCAAATCGGATTGGCTTTTCAACGGACGGCAAGGGCGCAGTGCGGGTGCGTCCCAAACGTGACTGATCACCGCCCGCCAGAAAGCGGTAGTAGTAAATCGTGTCGGGGGTATTCTCCAGGTCTTGCACCACGAGGCGCAGCGTGTGATCGCTGGCGATGGTTGCCGTCAGCATCTCATCGATGACGTTGTCCGAGAAGTCCGGGCTGAGGGAGATTTGAACGCGGACGTTTACGGGCGCGGTAGAGGGCTCATTGGCTTCGACCCTGGTCCACAAAACGAAACCGTCCGGCTGCGGGTCGCCCGACGCAACGCCTTGCGGAAACCGGTGGCGGCCGGTGGTCAGGGCGATCGGTGCCGCTGACACCGCGTTGCCGGGTGTTGCCAGATATGTTCCGGCAAAACCTGCGAGGGCCTTCAATACAGTTCTGCGATTCAATCGCGCCATGGATGTTTGTTTTTTCCCGAGTACTCAACTTTTGGTGAGGCTATAGCATCTCTTGCTACGGCGCCCAGTGCAGGTGATCAATTCCCCACAATTGGGGCTTGTGTGCCATAGGAAGGGTCGGCTTCGTGGGATAGTGTCTCCTCCCGCGCACAGCGGTAACTTGAAGGGCCAGTTCGTCTTGAGCAAAATCCCGGTATTTGCAACGGTTTCGCGTACGTATGGCTTTCTGCTCGGCGAGGCAGGGACTATTTTCAGGCTCGCTTGGGCACCAATTTTGATCGCAACCGGCCTGAATTACCTTTACGGCGGCCAGGCCATTGATGCGGTGTTGCTGGCCCAAAATACCGGTGCCTCGGGCCATCGTCGTCGGCCGCGTCTGCCGCCGCCGGCGCGTCGTCGCCGCGCTGCGGCGGCGCCTTGTCGTCGTCCAGCAGCACGCGCCAGGCCGGCGAGTCGAGGTCCTCGAACTGGCGGCGATCCACCGCCCAGAGGAAGCCGGCGATCGCCACCGCCAACAACACTAGGCTGATCGGCACGAGGATGAACAGGCTGCTCATGCCGCGCGCTCCAGCGGCGCGAGCACACCCGCACCCGCCTGCAGGCGGGGCGGTGAAGCGGGCGTGCGCAACCTGAGCGCGTTCGCCACCACCAAGAGCGAGCTCGCGCTCATGCCGAGCGCCGCGAACCAGGGCTCGAGCAGGCCGGCGGCCGCGACCGGCAGCACCACGAGGTTGTAGAGCAGCGCCCAGCGCAGGTTCTCGCGCACCACCGCGCGAGTGCGGCGGGCCTGGTGCAGGGCCAGCGCGAGGGGCGCGAGACGCTCACCTGCGAGCACCGCATCGGCCTGGGCTTGCGCCAGCGCACTGCCACGGCCGATCGCCACGGCAGCGTCGGCGCCGGCCAGCACTGGCGCATCGTTGACGCCGTCGCCGACCACCAGCACACGGCGCCCGTCGCGCTGCAGGGCACGCAACGCATCGAGCTTGGCGGCTGGGGTCAGTCGATGACGGGCAGACGCAATGCCGAGTTCGGCCGCTATCCGCGTCACCGGACCCGCGCCATCACCGCTCCACAGATGGAGCTCGAGGCCGAGCGCCTGCAACGCCCGGACCGTGACGGCAGCGTCCTCGCGCAGCGCATCGCGGAACGCGAAGCGCGCGATCGGCCCGCTGGCATCGCCGAGCACTGCGATGCTGTCGTGATCGTCGGCGGCGCCGGCGTCAACCGCAGCCGCCGTCGGCGAGCACAGGGTCGCGACCCACGCCGGTTCACCGACACGCAGCCGCCGACCCTCGACCAGGCCCTCGACGCCGCAGCCCGGTACGACGACCACGTCCGTCGCACGGTACGGGCTCGGCGGGAACGCGCGCGCCAGCGCGTGCTCGGAGGCGTGCTCGAGCGTTGCCGCGAGCGCCAGCGCCTCCGCCGCGTCGAAACCCGGGCGTAGCGCGGTGGTGGCGATGAGCGCTGGACGACCGAGCGTCAGG
>JANOFD010000315.1:0-7544 GCA_031413455.1 Rhodobiaceae bacterium | reverse complement strand
CATCTAGATTAGCGCAACTAAGTACTTTTACTGTCGTCCAACGGCGACGACTGGCTTCTCCTCAACGCCAGCCCCGACATTCGTCAGCAAATCATCGCAACCACCGAACTTCATCCCCGGGTGCCACCGCGCTCTTCGCCCATCAAAGCCATCATTCTGACCGGCGCCGACATTGACGCCATCATAGGCCTGCTGACGCTGCGCGAGCGCCAGCCCTTTACGCTCTGGGCGACTGACTATGTCCTGAACGTGATCAGGGACAATTCTTTATTCAATGTCCTGGACCGCGATCTCGTGCGCTTCCACGCCATCCAACTCGGGCAAGAATTTGAACCCCTACCCGGCCTCATCTGCCAAGCGCTTCCAAGCCCTGGCAAACCACCTTTATATCTTGAAGCAAGCCACGGCATCGAACCCGTCGACGGCTCGTCGATCGGCGTGAGGATAACGTCCGCCCAAAATAAGGCGCTGACCTTTATGCCGTCATGCGCAGAGATCACACTTGATATTCTCAAGGCGCTTGAAGGCACCGATGTCCTCTTCTTCGATGGCACACTGTGCGTCGACGAAGAAATGGTCCGCACCGGCGAAGGCCAAAAGACCGCGCGCCGCATGGGCCACGTCGCCATGGATCACTCCATCGCCCACCTGCGTGACATCAACGTGCGCGAACGTTACTTCATTCACATCAACAACACGAATCCCACACTGAACCGCAGCTCTCCCGAACGCAAAATTATCGAAACTGCCGACTGGCGCATCGCCGAAGACGGCATGAGGATAGAAGTGTGACCTTACTCTCGCCGCAAGCCTTTGAATCACACCTCCGCCAGATCGGCGCCACGCGCTATCATAATCTCCACCCCTTCCATCGTCTGCTGCACAGTGGTGAACTCGACAAGACCCAGGTTCAGGCTTGGGCCCTGAACCGCTACATCTATCAATCGCGCATCCCCGTTAAAGACGCGATCATCGTCTCGCGGCTGCCCACGCCAGAACTGCGCGCCAACTGGCGCAGGCGCCTGGAAGATCACGACGGCAGCGACGGCACCGATGGCGGCATCGCCCGCTGGCTCAAACTGACCGATGGCTTGGGACTGGATCGCGAAACCGTCAAAGCCGAAGCCCAAGCCTTGCCAGCCACCATCTTTGCCGCCGGCGCTTATGTCCACTTCGTCCGCGACCGCTCGCTGCTCGAAGCCGTCGCCTCATCCCTGACCGAGCTCTTCGCCCCCAAAATCATCGCGGAACGGGTCGAGGGCATGCTGGCGGGATACGATTTTGTCTCGCGCGAAACGCTCTCCTATTTTGGCGCAAGGTTAACCCAGGCCCCGCGCGATTCTGATTTCGCGCTGCATTATTGCATCCGCCACGCCACCACCCGCGCCGATCAGGACCTCTGCCTCGCCGCGCTGATTTTCAAATGCAACGTACTTTGGTCCATGCTTGATGCCCTGTATTATGCTTATGTAGCGCCGGGACACATCCCGCCCGGTGCCTTCAATCCATGACCGACCCATGACCGCCCCATGACCGACGACGCAAAACCCAAACTCGCCCCCGGTGTAAAGCTGCACACCGATGACAAGCGCGGCACAGTGCTGCTGGGGCCTGAGCGCATTCTGGAGCTCGACGAGGTCGCGCAATCTATCGTCGCCCAGTTCGACGGCAAGAAACGCATCTCCGAAATCGCCGCCGCTCTCGCAAAAGAATACGACGAAAAAGCCGAGGTCATCCGCGCCGACATCGACAACCTTCTCAAAGACCTCGCGGCCAAAGGATACGTAAAGCCGTGACTGACTTGCCGGTGCCCATCGGGCTGCTCGCCGAACTGACCCACCGTTGCCCGCTCGGCTGTCCGTATTGCTCAAACCCGCTCGAGCTCACCCGCGCCAACGCCGAGCTCGACACCAAGACCTGGATCAATGTCCTGAACGAGGCCGCGAGCCTCGGCATCATCCATGTGCATCTCTCGGGCGGTGAGCCGCTGGTCCGTCCGGACCTCGCCGAACTTACCAACGCCGCTCACCTGGCGGGCCTCTACACCAACCTCATCACTTCCGCGGTCGGCCTTACCGTTCAGCGCTTCTCGGAACTGCGCGCCGCCGGACTCGACCACGTGCAAATCAGCATCCAGGGCGTCGACCCCACACGCGCCGACAGCGTCGCCCATTTTAAGGGCGGGACCAGAGCCAAGCTCGACGCTGCAAAACGCGTCGTCGAAGCAGGCATGGCCCTCACCATCAACGCCGTCATGCATCGCGACAACATGGACGAACTGCCAGCGATCATCGATCTTGCCGAAAGCCTGGGTGCCGGACGCCTCGAAGTCGCCCACGTGCAATATCACGGCTGGGCCATTCCCAATCGCGCCAGCCTGATGCCCACGCATGAGCAATTCCTCGAAGCCGAAAGAATCGTCACCGAGGCCCGCACCCGCCTCGAAGGCACGCTCGTCATCGATCACGTCATGCCAGACTATTTCGCCGACAGACCCAAGGCCTGCATGGGCGGCTGGGGCCGCCAGGTCATCGTCGTCACGCCGGACGGCCGCGCCCTGCCCTGCCATGCCGCAGCAACGCTGCCGGGAATGACCTTCGAGAACGTCCGCAAAAAAACGCTCGCCGACATCTGGCACCACAGCGAAGCCTTCAACCGCTTTCGCGGCACAGCATGGATGCCCAAACCCTGCAACGGCTGCGAGCGCGCCGAAATCGACTGGGGCGGCTGCCGCTGCCAGGCCCTCAGCATCCTCGGCGACGCCACCGCCACCGACCCCGCCTGCGCCCTGTCCCCACATCACGCCAAAATGCGCGAACTCGCCTCGGCCACAGCCACCAACACCTACCGCTTCCGCCGCATCGGGGGGTGAGTTTGTGTGCCGATGGAGCGGTTTTGCATTCGCATCTCTGAAGTGATGCTTATTTCGCAATGTCGCACATTGAACCCAGCACTCCGGGGTCGCCGCAAATTTTAGATAGCCACAATGCGGGGAATATCGCGCCAACGCACCAAGTCCAAACAGAACACAAACAACTCGCCAAATTTGGTATGCAGAGAACCGTCTCAGTCCGAATGCGCATCCAACCGCACCGCGCGACCAACGCTCCATCTGGGCCTCTCTGTTTGGAGCCGTATGTTAGCGAATATCTCAAGGAAATCAGCCGCTTGGCGCTTTGTGCAAAGAAAAACGTGTTCGTCCACCCGTAACACCGTCACATTGGCTGAGATCTGCGGAAATCTCCGTAACAACGAGCATCTCTTGTGTACACACAGCGGGATTGACGCGGCGCTTTCACCCGGCACGCCAGCCGCTCGCCATCCAGGGCAGCGCGCGCCCCAGATGTTTTGGCATGATATTCAAAATCTCAAGTCGCAGCGGAAAGAAGGGCCCTGAAATCAACCCAACTCCGGATTAGGAACATATATAGAACTTTTTTGCCCCGCGCAAGCGGAAAATGACTTGCCAGCGAAGCGGCCTATGCCAACTGATCGAAATGGTACCGCAGCCTCGGCCGCATCCACTAACTCACCGTTGCGCAAATTGTCCCAACCGCGTTTGCCCTCGCTCACTCCGCTGCCCGGCGGTAATCCTTTGCCTTGTGCATCTGGATGCCCTTCGGCGGTAGCGAGTGCGGTACCTCGTTCGACGTCACCGCCTTCAGTGCAGTCGCTTTGTCTTCGTCCGTGAACGCACCCACGGTGACACAATACTCAACCAGCGTACCGTTTGGATCGCGCGTGTAGACCGACTTGCACCAATTGTGATCGATCTCCATCACATCGTGACCGCCCGCCAGCCACATATCGCGCTTCTCCCGCAAATGCGCCTCGGTCGGCGAATAAAATGAAATGTGGTTCACCCACTCGGGCAGACCCATCGCCTTTGACAATCCGGTTTCACCCAGAGTGGCAAACGCCTCGCCATGCAGTTCCCAGAACGCGATGAAGCGGTCGGGCTCAATCTCGTAAAAGAAATGCTTCGCCCATCCGCCCACCGGCGTCGGCCCGATCTCGACCTTCTTCAGATCAAAACCCATGACCTCGCGATAAAATCGATCTGTCGCCTTCATATCGCGCGTCACCACAGCCAGATGATGATAGGCCATCGCTGATCCTCCATTGCCCGTTGAACATCATAACGATTGCCCGCGATGTCAATCGGCTTCTCTCAGTTTACCCCCGTGCCACAGTCGCCCCAGCAGCAACGAAAAACCAAGAGCCGCCACGCTCGCCGCCGTCATCAACAAATAGCCCCACGCACCGAAATCGGCAAACAAATGCCCCGACGCAAACTGCCCCACCGACATGAAAAGCCCGATGGTCAATGCTGCGTAAACGCTCTGCGCCGTCCCCACCAAATGCCCCGGCACCGCGCGGGCAATGAAATGCATCGCCCCCAGATGCGCCGCGCCAAATGTCCCCGCATGCAGACATTGCACCGGAATCAAAAGCCAAAGCGGCGGACTGAAGGCCACAATGGTCCACCTTAGAATTCCGCACGCCGTACCTATGGCCATCAAGCGCACCGGCCCCAACCACGCGACAATCCGGTTCGAAAATGAAAACAAGACAATTTCGGCCGCAACCCCAAGCCCCCACAAAAAGCCGATGAGGTCGGCGCTGTAGCCCAGCGCCTGCCAGTTCAGCGTGCCAAAGCCGTAATAGAAAGCGTGGCACGCCTGCGCGATCCCTGCCGCACACAGAAAGGCGATGAAGGCTGGCTGCCGCGTCAGCGCCCGCACCTCGCCCCACACCCCGTGTCGATGCGTGCTCGCCGTCGCCACCGTTTCGACCGGCAGCAGCAAAGCCATCGCAAAAGAAAACATCCCGGCTGAAATCAGAATGACCAAAAACAGATCAATACCGTACAGGGCCAGGTAAACACCGCTGCCGAAATTCATCACGATAAACGCCGCCGACCCGAACGATCGCACCCGCCCATAATCGAACTGATGCGTAATCGCCGTCTGCAACGTGATCCCTTCGATCAGTGGCCCCACCGCCGAAAACGCAATGCTGGAGGTGATGGAAAACAGCACAACAAACGCGACACCGGGCAACACCGCATAGCCCGCATACGAAACCGCCGCCACTCCCGTCAGCACGATGATCGCCAACCGCCGCATCGAAAAAGCATCCGCCAGAAACCCCAGCGCCGGCCCCGTAACAACGCGCACCAGCCCCATCGCCATCATCAGCAGGCCGATGTTCTCCGGCGTGAACCCCTCACTTGCCAGCCAAACCGGAAAGAACGGCAAATGCACGCCACCAATCAGATTGATGCCGATAAAAAAAGGAACAAACCGCACCGCCTCAGGATGAGGCCGCGGCACTCGATAAGACACCATGTGTTACATCGCCGGAAGAAACACTTGCCGCGCCGAGGCTGCATCGCGGAGGAATGCCAAGATGCGCGCCTGAAGCTCCCGTGCACCCGTAGTTTCCGCTTGAGCATGTAGCTCAATCAACAGCGCCTTCAACTCCCCATTGGCGCGATCGAGCGTCGCCACGTTGACATCCGTATCCTTCGCACCCGCCGCCGCCAGCAAGCGCTGACCAAGCTCTCCACCAACGCCGGCCCCCGCTTCCCCAAACAAGGCCCGCATCGCAGCATTTTCTTTCACCCGAATATCGGCCGCGCGATTGAACTCCTGCGCCACCATCAACAGCAGCACGCCAGTGATCGTCGCCGAGCCTTGTCCGTATCCGGCAGGCAGGGCAGGCCCCATTTCCATCGCGATCTTCGCGAAGCACTGGTTGAGGATGAGATCGGGAGATGGCTTCATGGCGCTTGCTCCGCCAGCATGTCCGCCAGCCGCTTGTTGTGAAACGGCAAACAGTAAAGCCCCGAGAACGCCATCACCGGATCGCTATTCGTCCCCGCCTGATACTCCTTCGCCGACGAAATCCAGATCGCCAGCCCCTTGAGCGACGCAAACATCGACCACCACGCCAGCGCCACCGGGTCGGCCCGAAGCCCGCTCGCCCGCTCCCAAACGCCGACAGCCTCGTCTCGCGTCAACATCCCGCCGGGATGATCGCGATCCGCCGACCACAACGGATCAAGCGCCCATGCCAGATCCTCCAGCGGATCGCCCAGATGCGCCATCTCCCAATCGAGAACCGCGCGAATTTTGCCTTGCGGATCGAAGAGAAAGTTTCCCGTCCGGTAATCGCCATGCACGACTGACAGACGTTGAGCCGGCGGCGGCGGTTGGCGTTTCATCCACCGGATCGCTGCCCGCGCAAGCGGCTGCGGCTCAAGCTCGTCCTCGTCGATGACTTTTTCCCATTTCTCCAGCTCACCGGCCCACGCGACATCGCCAGCAGGCAGCGCACTCACGCGCGCCAATTCCGACGATGCCACGTCACGCTGGGCGATGTGACCAAGGATCGTGACGGTGTCCGCTTCATGACCAAGAAGCACAAGCAAGCGGAACTCGCGCCGCGCGACATCGTGGCGCGCGAAATCTATCGCGTGCAGATGTCAGGCAGTCGCGTGTGGCTGGATGCGCGCAAGCTCTCGCGCACCTTCGCGCGGCGTTTTCCTGGCATCCTCAAGCTCTGCTTGGCGCGTGGCATCGATCCGCGGCGCGAACTGATTCCGGTCACACCGGCGGCGCACTACATGATGGGTGGCATCGTGACGGATCTGGCGGGCCGCTCGAGCGTGGAACGACTCTATGCCTGCGGTGAGGTGTCGCGCACGGGCGTGCACGGCGCGAATCGCCTGGCTTCAAATTCCCTGCTTGAAGGTTTGGTGTTTGCCGAGCGCGTGGCCAGAGACATGGTGAATCAGCCGCGCCTGCCCCGCGTGCCGCGGGCCGCGAAGTTCGAGGTCCCGAGCCTCGGCGATCGCGGTGCCGCGCAGGTGGCCGCCGATGAGATTCGGCAGCTGATGTGGACGCACGTGAGCATTGATCGCAATGCCAAGGGTCTGCGTGAAGCCCGGAAGACGCTCGATGCCATCCGCTCGCGGCTCGCGCCAGGCGCCACCGAGGAAGTGAACATGGCCGAGACGGCCCGGATGATTGTGGACGCCGCGCTGCTGCGACGTGAGTCCCGCGGTGGGCACTTCCGCAGCGATTTCCCTAAGCCCAAGAACAAGTGGCGGGGGCGGCACATCGAGTGGTAGGACGAGTTTAGATTTCGTCATGGCTCAGACTGCTGACCGCGAGACCGCAGAGCTCCAGCGCCGCATCAAGGCGCTCGCCAAGGAGCGCAATGCCGTCATCCTCGCGCACAACTACGAGCGTCCTGAAGTGCAGGACGTCGCCGATTACGTTGGCGATTCGCTTGGACTCTCCCGCGAAGCTGCCAAGACCGACGCGCAGGTAATCGTGTTCTGCGGCGTGCATTTCATGGCCGAAACCGCAGCGATTCTTTCCCCGAGCAAGACTGTACTGCTGCCGGACCTCGCGGCGGGTTGTTCGCTCGCGAGCACGATTGACGCCGAGCAACTACGCTCGTGGACGCTCGGCATTCGCCTCGGCTGGCGGTGGACGCCGATCGATGCCGTCGGGCTCTACGTGCCCGGCGGG
>JANOFD010000314.1:0-2706 GCA_031413455.1 Rhodobiaceae bacterium | reverse complement strand
CCTGAACCCGTTCGCCAACGGCTCAACGATGTTAAGGTCGATGCGTCGAGTCCACATCCGCGTCTCGGCCTTCTCTTTGGCGTTCGTGCCAAACAGTGCAGGCTTCGGGTGCGTGTCCTCAATATACTCACAAATTGCTGTGATTTCGCTGATCGTCGTACCATCGTCGAGCTCAAGACAAGGCATCTGGCCTGCCGTGTTCTTTTGCATATACGAGCTCTGGCGGTTCTCCGCCTTCATCAGATCCACTTCAACAAGCGGGACGGTCAGCCCCTTTTCCGCAAGGAACATGCGAACAGCGCGCGGGTTTGGACCCATAGAATTGTAAAATTTCATCAAAGACCTCCTCTCATCAGAATAAGTGGATGCACTGTTGCCCACCGGGGCCCGCCGCTGTCAATCTCAACTATTGAGAAAGAATTGCTCGTGCACAGTGGCCGCCCATGCAAACCCGTGCATTCGTCCTAATCGCCGCCCTATCCGTGGTGCTGACCGCCCAGCAAGACGCCCCCCTGCGTGGGCCAGGAAAATTCATTGCTGCCGCGTCGGGCGCCCTGACAGGCAAAGTGTCAGGTGACGCCTCCGCGACGAATTTCAAGAATGGCAAGCGCGAGCTCTATTTTCTGCTGAACTCTGACCAAATGATGACAGCAAACATGATGGTCAGTGCAACAATCAAGCTTCCCGCAACGACTGGAAATTACCGCCTGACACCGGCCGCCGCCAACGCGTTGATTCAATGGGACAACCTGACCGCGCGCACGCGCCATTCAGCCTTTGTTACCGGTTCGATCAGTTTCAAGGGCAAGGATACGCTAAGCGGAACGTTTTCCATGTCGGCCAAAGCGGGCGCCGAAACCTTGACATTGACCGGTGAATTCCAGAATGCGCCTGCAATTTCCGGTGTCGACTAGCGCAGGCGATACTCACTCTCAGAATCTAGGCGGACCCGACCCGTTGCCACCATGTGCTGCAGATGTGCGAGCACCGACATTGCCGCCGCCGGGTGCAGCCGCTTGTCGACTTCCGAGTAAATGACTGGAACGAACTCGAGTATGCGTGTCATTCCGCGCCGCAGACATTCTTCGATCTGCCGCTCGCGCGCATGCCGGTGCTCTATCAATTGGCGGACAAAGCGCTGAGGCTGAACGATGGGATTGCCATGTGTCGGATAATAGAAGTGGTCATCACGCACCATCAGCTTTTCAAGGCTCGCCAGATATTGAGCCATGTCGCCATCCGGAGGCCCAATCACCGTCGTCGACCAACCCATTACATGGTCGCCACAGAAGAAGGCTTTCTCTTCGCGAAGCCCAAAACAAACATGATTTGACGTGTGCCCCGGTGTGAATACTGCGTCCACCGTCCAACCATCGCCTTTGATTTCGTCGCCATCGCGCACCAGAACGTCGGGACAAAATGCCATGTCCCCTCCTTCCTCAACGCTAACGCCCTCCAGTTTCTTGCCGCTCCCGTGCGGTCCGGATCCGTAGGTTTTTGCACCTGTTGCTGCTTTCAGCGGTGCAGCCGCAGGTGAGTGATCGTTATGTGTATGCGTGATCAAAATATGTGTGACCGTCTCACTTGCGACAGCCTGTTTCAACGCTTCGACATGCTCGTCGAGGAGTGGACCAGGATCGATAATCGCGACCCTGCCCCGTCCAATAATGTAAGTGCCGGTCCCATGAAACGTGAACGCGTTCGGGTTGCGTGCAAGCACCCGGCGGATCATCGGCGAGATTTCAACCGTCTTGGCGTAGACCGCATCGTAGGTCTTATCCGTCGCCAGCGCCGGAAGCGTTATGCCCAGATCAACTGCCCTAAGTGCGCTCAAACCTAGCTCGCCGCCTTCAGCTTTTCCAAGAACGCACGAATTCGCTCTGCATTCTTGCCAACGTCTGACTTGCCGATGCGCGACATAGAACGGATATCCAGACGCGACCCGGCGCCTGCCGCTGCAACACGAATGACAATATCGTCCTTAAAACCCCACCACGCCGTGGTGTCCGTAGCCTCAATCCGCCCCTGTTCGGGCGACACCGCGACAATTTCCCATTCCATGCTTTTGGCAACACCCAACGCTTTTTCGAACAAAACCGCTGGCGCCAATTCGCTCGTCACCGGTTGGATATCGGGATAGCCCTTTTGCTGTAGCGTCGGATCGGTTTTGTAGTCGATGCCGTTCGGCGCCTCGGCGCGCAGCGGCGCGATGGCAACGAAAGCTGGTGGGTTCGCCGTATCCGTGGTGACATCGTGGATCACCGGTAGACTGTCGGCCTTCATCTTCATGCCGATGGGAATGAAAGCTGAACTAGCGGCAACAACTAGCGCAACCGCAACCAACCCCGATCCGGCCGCTGACCTGCTGACAACCGCCAGAACCAACCAGATGAGTGCGAGCGCTCCCGCACCGCCCGCAGCGATGGTTCCCCAAAACAGCAGCCCGAGCGCGTCCATGACACCCAGTCCGCCATACAGATGTGCAGGCGCCGCACCTGCCACCAAAACTGCCGCCGCGATCGCGGCCAAAAGCGCCAAGCGTCCGATCCACCCACCCATGCTAGTCTCCCTTGGCCTTAAGCTCAGGCCGTCGGCAGTTTGTAGGTCTTGAACTGTTCGCGCAAGGTCACTTTCTGTATCTTGCCGGTCGCCGTCAGCGGTATTTCGTTCACGAACGCCACATCGTCCGGCGTCCACCACTTGGCG
>JANOFD010000313.1:0-1719 GCA_031413455.1 Rhodobiaceae bacterium | reverse complement strand
CAGCGGTTATGGCTCGCTGGGAGATGACGAGGCGCGGCCGGGGCAACTGACCCCCGGCGACATGAACGAGGTGGCGGCGGCGCTGGCGGGGAGCGCTGCCGACTACAAGGTGTTGTCGGTTCATTATGGCACCGAATTTGAGGTCACTACGGCGGAGGGCGACCGGGCGCGGTTTCGCCGCGCGCTGGCGGCCGGCGCCGACATGGTGGTGGGACATCACCAGCATGTGGTGGCCGGCGTTGAGATGGTCGAGGGCAAGCCGGTGTTCTACGGGCTAGGGAATTTTTTGCACTGGGGCACGCAGGATATGAGCCGCCACGATTTGTGCCACGACTATGGGCTGGTGGCGCGGGTGCATTTGTCGGGCTTGCCCGGCGAGCGGCTGGCTGTGCGGGCGATCGAGGCCATTCCGGTGACAGGTATGCACAAGGCACCACGTTCGATGAGCGCGGTGCATGCGGGCGAACGGGTGCAGGCGATCAATTATCTGGCGCGCCAGTTCGGGGCCAACGGCGTGCGCTTTGCGGTGCAGGCGGATGGCACGGGTTTGTACTGCGCGGCGGGTGGTGAGCGGCTCGCGAGTGCGGTGGGAGAGCGTTGCCGTGCGGGGGCGAAGGTCAGCGAGCCCGCTTCGGCGCTCGCCGAACGCATCCGTGGCGCCTGCGCGAAACGCGTGGTGCGGATGGTGGAAAATGAGGCGGGAGGGTTTGAGCTGCTGGGGTTTGGTAATGGTGACGAACAGTAACTGCCAGCACCGCCAGCCATCATCCGTCTCGCCGCCGTCGCGAAGTGCTCGGCGTCGATCAACCTTCTCCCAAAGGGATAGGGGCTAAAAAATAAAGCAAGCCCTTCGCCCGCTTGCGGGAGAAGGTGGATCGCCGCACCATCGCGGCGAGACGGATGAGGGCCGCTTGCGGTTGTGGTTGGCCCAGGCGTAGGGTGGCACCACCCCAACTCCCCAAGGTCACTTCCCCATGATCGATCTTTTCTATTGGCCGACGCCCAATGGGCGGAAAGTTTCAATCCTGCTTGAGGAGGCGGAGATCCCTTACCGGGTGATCCCGTTAAACATCGGGCTTGGCGATCAGTTCAAGCCGGATTACCTCAAGCTCAATCCCAATCACCGGATGCCGGCTATCGTCGATCATGCGCCCAAGGGTGGCGGGGCGCCGATCGGGGTGTTCGAATCCGGGGCCATCATGATGTACCCGGCGGAGAAGGCGGGGAAGTTCTGGCCGCAGGCGACGCGGATGAAATATGCGGTGACACAATGGGTCGTCTGGCAGATGGCGAACCAGGGGCCGAAGTTTGGCGAATGCGGGCACTTCAGGCGCCTGAAGGACAGCCAGGGCGATCAATCCTATGCCGTGCGCCGCTTTGGCGATGAGGCGAACCGGCTTTACGGGGTGCTCAACAACCGGCTTTATGACAACCCCTATCTGGCGGGCGATCAGTACACGATTGCCGACATGATCTGTTATCCGTGGAGCGTCAATTTTCGCGGCTTTGGCCAGGACATCGAGGAGTTCCAGCATGTGAAGCGCTGGATGGCGGAACTGGCCGAGCGGCCCGCTGTCGTGCGCGGCATGGCGGTGGGGAGTGAGTTGTCGGTCGATGTCGCGTCACTGTCGAAGGACGAGCAGGACCGTTTGCGCAAGATGCTCTACAACCAGCGGGCACTGCCGGCGAAGGGGTGAGGCGGTGCACAATCCGGCGTTG
>JANOFD010000312.1:0-4848 GCA_031413455.1 Rhodobiaceae bacterium | reverse complement strand
CGCTACTGCCACCGCAGCCCCCGACACACGTCTCGACGAGCTTGTGGCGCGCCTTTCCGTTCTTGAAACCAGGACCGCCACTACGCCAGAAGACGTGTCTGCCGCCAGGACTTCCATTGAAACACTGACAGCAGCAAGCACCGCCACCACCACGCGGATCGACGAGGTAGCCGTACGTCTGACCACATTGGAATCCTCTGACGTGCTTGATCTGGCCAGGCGGGCATCTCTGGCAACCGCCATCGCCAATCTGACCCGCGCAGCCCAAGGTTCATCGCCCTTCAAGGCCGAATACGATGTCGTCGCAGCGCTTGTGCCCGGTGACGCGCACCTTGCAGGCATTGCGCCGTTGGCGATCAAGGGTATCCCGACCACCGGCACGTTGGTATCGTCATTCTCCACCAAGGCCGACCAGGCGATGGACGCTGAAGGCCTGTCCAAAGGCAAAACCTGGGGTCAGCAACTCTGGGCAAATTTCGCAGCCCTGGTGAGTTGGCGCACGACGGGCGAAAGTGAAGGCAACTCAAGTGAAAGCCGCCTTGCAAGAGCAGAACTCCGCTTGAAGTCCGGCGATCTTGAAGCAGCCGTCAAAGAACTGAATGCAATCAGGGGAGCTGCCCGCAAACCACTCGCTTCGTGGCTGGCGAACGCGCAAGCCCGCGTCACACTTGAAGCCTCACTGGCGGCACTCAACACCAAAGCCATCCAGGCCATCATCGGACCAACGGACACCTCAGAGCCCGTCCCGCAACTTCCAGCACCATAAGGCGAACGCCGATGATCCGGGCACTTTGGCTCTTTCTTCTCATCGCAGTGCTTGCCGTCGTAGCCAGCACCGTCGCCGATATCGAAGGCGCCGTGACCATCACACTGCCAAATCGCGAGGTCCGGCTTGGCATTCCTGTTGCCATTGCCCTGGTGATCGTTCTGTCCATTTTCACCATCATCGCCTATCGCGTTATCACGACTTTTGTAGATGCCCCGGCGGAGTTCTTCCGCTGGCGCGCCATGGGCCGGCGCCGCCGCGGCTTCGCAGCGGTCACCAAAGGCCTCGTTGCCATCGCCGCAGGCGACGACGACGAAGCACGTCGCCAATCGCGCAAAGCTCTGGCGCTGGTAGGAGAACCGCCACTGGTCATGCTGCTGGCCGCACAAGCAGCGCAGATCGACGGCGATGAAGAGGCAGCCCAGCGTTACTACACCCAAATGCTGCAATCCAAAGAGACCGAGTTCCTTGGGTTGCGTGGCCTGTTCATGGCAGCGATCCGCCGCGACGACACCGCCCAAGCCATCCTGATTGCCGAACGCTCCAGACTGTTGCGCCCCAAAACCAAGTGGGCACTGAATGCCCTTTTTGAGCTGAACGTGGCTCAGCGCGACTGGCAAGCCGCATCCAGCGCCATCGATGCCCAACAAAAATTCAACCACATTGACGCCGGAACCGCCAAGCGCCGCAGGGCGGTACTTGCGGCGGCAACCGCCATAGATGCCCAGACCAATGGCGACGGAGAGGCCGCCGCGAAAGCCTCCGAAGACGCGCTCTCGTTGGCGCCTGGCTTCGCACCGGCCGCGTTGATAGCGGCCAAACACGCCGCCGCCCAGGGCAGGCAATGGCGCGCCGCCAGTCTGATCGAAACCGCATGGGGACAAGAACCCCACCCGGACCTCGCGCGAGGCTATGCGAATCTGAAACCCGAAGAAGCGTCCCAGGCCCGGGCAAAACGCCTCGCCGCGCTTGCCAGCATGAACCCCCAACATCCCGAAAGCCAGATCCTCAAAACCGCAGTTGCCATGTCGCAAGGCCGTTACGAGGAGGCGCGAGAAGCCTTGCGCCCACTCGCCGAACGCGCCTCGTCAGTGCGCGTCTGCCTCTTGATGGCCGACATTGAGCGCGCCCTTGGCGGGGACAGTTTGGTTGCCCGCGACTGGGCAGCGCGCGCCCTCAGGGCGCCCCGCGACGCCCAATGGGTCTGCGCCTCCTGCGCCCGCACCCACAACGACTGGTCGCCGGTTTGTCTCGCCTGCAGTGCATTTGACACCCTGGCCTGGCAAAGCGGCGCCCGCGGCATCGTGGACACCATGCCTCCCTCCGACAGCGTCCAAGCCTATGCCCAAGCCACAGAAAATGCAGCCGCCCTCTACCGCGACACGGTTAAGACCGGCGCCAAGGCACCACGCACTACCTCGCATGAGCCATCACGGGAGGTTTCACCTGAAGCCGATGACGCGATAATCTTTGCCCCGCCGCGCGCGCCCGATGATCCTGGCCCGGATGCGGAAGACTACACATTGAGCGGCGACGACAAGCGCCGCAAACGGAGCGGCGTATGGTAGGAAGTTTCATTCGCGGTCTGATCGTTCTGATTGCGATCTTGATTTTCACCGCCATCGGCGCCGTCGTGTTATTCTCGGACCCCGACATCGCCGACCTCGAGCTGGCCGCGAAATATGCGACCCCGCCCTCCCAGTTTGTGACCTTGCCCTCGGGCGCCAAGGTGCACTACCGCGATCAAGGTCAGCGCAACGGTCCGGCACTCGTCTTGCTCCACGGCTCGAACGCCTCGTTGCACACCTGGGAACCTTGGGTCGCCCAGATCGGCGACCAGTTCCGCATGATCAGCCTCGACCTGCCCTCGCACGGACTGACCGGTGCCGTTCCCGGCGATGACTACAGCCAGGAAGGCATGACCCAGTTCGTCGATGAGTTCACCAAGACGATGGGCATCGAACGATTCGCCCTGGCCGGCAACTCGATGGGCGGCGGCGTCGCCGCACGCTTTGCCATTCATCATCCGGAACGCCTCACGCATCTCATCCTGGTCGATGCTGGCGGCATGCCGACGGCATTGCCGCGTGATCCGGGTTGGGGGTTTACGCTCGCGCGCATCCCGCTGTTGAACTACGCGTTTCTCTACATCTCGCCGCGCGCGATTTTCGAGGATGGCCTCACGAAAGCCATCGTCGACGACAACCTTGTGACCCCCGATATGATCAACCGCTATTGGCAGCTCAATCGCAAAGTCGGCACCCGCGCCGCCACCTTGAAACGCTTCCAGGCCCCAACTGACACCGTCGTCCAGGACAACGCAGCGAAAATCACCACACCAACCCTCATCCTCTGGGGCGAACTCGACACGCTGACCCCGCAGGATATGGGCCAAGCCTACAACGCCGCCATCAAAGGCTCGAAGCTTGTCATCTTCAAGAGCACCGGCCACCTGCCCATGGAAGAAGTCCCCGATCAAAGCGCCCGCATTGTTCGCGAGTTCCTGGCCCCAACCCCACCTCAATAAGCCAAAACCCAGCAAAAGCCTGTCCTGAAGCCTCGAAAAACTGGCGGATTTTTGCCCTTCTTTTCAGGACAAACAGGACACAGGACACTGTCTCAGAACACTGTCCTGTTTGTCCTGTTCAGGGTGTCCTAGTCCAAACCCGGACGCAGAATCCCCATCAACAGACAGCGCGGAACGAGCAGACAATGACAGCACTCCTCAAAAAAAATGGACCCCCGGCTCAACACTAAGATATAAGCAAACCGCCGTCAAGAACAAAAACCGAACAAATTGCCTCACCCCGTCGCCGTCACATCACTTCAGGAACGCGGCAGGTTTCCCGTTCGGAACAAACAGCACTGCATCAAAGGCCCAAATCATCTGCCGGACCTCTTCGCGCAGATGCTCCCAGCGCCGGGGCTTGTCTTTCCAGAGGCTCAGGTCAAACAGGGTCAGGTTCCGGGCGTCAACATGTGCCACCAAATCTGGCAGGTCCTTGGCAAGATTGATTTCGCACTCACCCGCCTGTCCCTGAAAATCACCCGCCTGCGTTCCAGGCCCGCAAAGCACCAGCACATTGAAGGCCTGCACACCCTCGGCC
The DNA here is from genome assembly GCA_031413455.1 of Rhodobiaceae bacterium. Classification (GTDB taxonomy): domain Bacteria; phylum Pseudomonadota; class Alphaproteobacteria; order Micropepsales; family Micropepsaceae; genus SZUA-430. Next base: position 975 of record JANOFD010000312.1, on the reverse strand, counting down.
AGCGCAAAGTCGGCGACAAAATTGCCGAGTGCCGGCACATGGGTCCCAGAAAGCCCGCGGCTCATATGCGTCGCGCCAAACTTGAAGAACACCTTCGGCTTACCCGCCAGCGCATAGTGCGCCAGAAACCGGCGCTTCATAAAATTCTCGCGTTCAAGATTGGCGGCATAAACACTCAACCCCGGTTTGCCGATAAACGGTGCATAGATCCTGGCAGACAAAATCATGTCGTCGGCAAGCTTCGCCAGCGCCCGATCCCCGTCGCCCGACAGCAAGGCCCGCAATTTCTCGAACTCGGAAACCTCGACTTTTCCAAGAAACTGAATGTCGCCTTTCGCTTGAGCGGAAAGCCCGCCCGCCAGCGCGCGCGCCTCGGCATTCGATGCGTGCGTTGCGATGTCGTTCAACAACAAGCCAAAGGCACCAATGAAGACCTGATCAAGCCCCCACAATGAAGGCAGCGCATTGCCGTTTGCGCGCACGACCGCACCCGCAAGCTCGGCCTCCGCCGACCAGCCATAGAAAGGCAAGGTAAACTTGTGATCCTCAGCCACCACAAATTTTGCCAACTCCCGCGTTCCACCTGATCGCAGCATCGCTTCCATTTTTGCCGTCATGTAGGGATCGGCCTCGAGCGCAAAGTGCCGATAGCCAACTGAATTCAGATCGCCAAAATAAGCGCGCACCGTGTCGGCTATGGTCGCGACACCGTGCTCTTCGCCGATCAAAACGAACTGCGAAGCCACCGCCCGCTCGCGCAAGAACAAGGCGCCCGGCCCCGACAGCCGGCCACCCTTCACCTCGATTGCCATCCGGCTAGCGGCCAAAGTCTCCTGAAATTTCGCCCTGATTTCTTGGGGCGTCGGATCGGCAGCAATCGCCAACCCCGCCGTCCAAGCCATCAAGAACCCGCCCAAAACCCAATACAATGCACGCATGCCAAGCCCCCCATGCCCCTACTATGAACTTATCAAT
>JANOFD010000311.1:0-1068 GCA_031413455.1 Rhodobiaceae bacterium | reverse complement strand
AGCGCGGTCAACACGGTGTCGTTGGTCGAGAAGAAGCTGACGGCCTGGGCGTAGATGCGCTCCTTGGCGTTTGTCGTTTGCATCAGGCGGGCCATGATGACTTCCGACGTGTTGTAGCCGATGGTCAGATTGTCGGAGAGGTCTTTCGATATCTGATAGCGTTTGTCTTCGTCCTGCGTTTGGCGCAGGACTTCATCGCGGACTTCATCGCGGATGAGTTCGAGTTTCGCGCGTTCGGCGGGTTCGGTGCCGGAGAAGGTGGCGACGGCGTTGGCGGCTTCGTTCAGTTTCTTTTTGGCTTCGTCGAGTTTCCACTCGGCCTTTTTCAAAACCTCGAGCGCCATGACTTCGGCCTGCTTCAGGGCGCCGCGGAAATCGCGATAGGCTTCCAGGATCGCCGCCTCGCGCTCGATCTGGTTTTTGGTTTCCTTGGTGACGCCGAGATAGATCGAGCGAATTTTGTCGAAGCGGTCGGCGACGTCGCCGCGCGTAAGTTTCATCCACGAGTTGGTGGCGCGCTCCCAAACGCTGACCTTGCCGTCGGAGATCTGGTCGACCATCGCCTTGGCATCGTCGCGGATGGAGTTGAAGCCCTCGGTGATCTGGCGATAGCGGTCACCGACTTGCATGGCCGAGACGTGCTCGCGCACGATTTCGTTGAAATTGGAGGCCTGGTTCAAGGTGCGGGCGATGACGGCGATGCGATCGGCATCGAGGTCGGAAATTTTCTGCAGCAGGGCATTGATCGGCGCATCCTCGCCCTTGGCGGGGACGATGCCCATGTCGCGCAAGGTGGTGAGCGCGCGGTCGAGATATTGCATTGGCGTGCGGATTACGACGTCGGACATGCGGATGAAGCCTCCCAGTTAGTACCGGGAAGATGTGGCCTTTTGTGCCGCCGGGTTCAAGGCCGCGCTGGTAAAAAGGCGTTGACGGTTGTTCCGGCTATTTGGCGTAGCCGAGGCTGCAGATTTAACGAACAATCAAGAACCCTGGGACCGCGGGGGTCTGGCCCGCGCGTTGCGAGTACTCGGTGGTGCCGGCGGGGGGTGGTTGTCAGCGGAGAGC
>JANOFD010000310.1:0-1170 GCA_031413455.1 Rhodobiaceae bacterium | reverse complement strand
GTCACCAACTCCACTTGAGCTACCATCTTGTCAATGTGGACGCGGCGTACGGCAAAGTTTTTGTCGATGGGGCCGCCAACGCTTGCAGCGGGGACTGAGGCGCTGACGCTGGTTAAACTTGCAAGGCTGGCAAGGACTGGTACTTCAAAACCGCCGAATGCCGGACGCAATTGGCCGAGAGTCACTAGACCGGCAAGACCTGCTGCCACGCCGACGACGCCAAGTTTAACCAAAGTGCTCATCGACCGGCTCCCGTCAGTGAAACTGGAACGTTGCTACCTGACAGTGCACCGCTGGCAAGCGCCGCAGGCTGTGGAGCCTTGAGGTCAGCAAAAATAATCATGCCGGATAAGCCGATCAGGCCTAAGCCTGAGACTGCAGCCAAGGCTGTGGCCAACGCCACTTTTACGAAAACGCTTGTCATATCTCCGCTCCATAGCGAATTAGATTGTACTGTGAAGTCTATACTAGATGAAGCAGCCAAGTTCAAGTGGCTGTGATTAAAAATTTAAAGACTTGCTTGGTGGGTGTCAGGGGACGAGGCGGTAGCCGCCGCTTTCGGTGACCAAAAGCTTGGCATGGGCGGGGTCTTGTTCGATTTTTTGGCGCAAACGGTAGATGTGGGTCTCGAGGGTGTGGGTGGTGACGGCGGGGTTATAGCCCCAAACTTCGTGCAAAAGGACGTCGCGGCCGACGACTTTGTCGCCAGAACGGAAGAGAAATTTGAGGATTGAGGTCTCTTTTTCGGTGAGGCGGACTTTGGTGTTGTTGGCGCCGGTGAGCAGCTTGGCCGAGGGGCGGAACGAGTATTGGCCGATCTTGAACACGGCGTCTTCGCTTTGGGCGTGGCTGCGCAAATGGGCGCGGATGCGAGCCAGAAGCACGTTGAATCTGAAGGGTTTCGTCAGGTAGTCGTTGGCGCCGGCGTCGAGCCCAAGGATCTGGTCAGCCTCGCCGTCCTGTCCGGTTAACATGAGGATGGGGCAGCGGACGTTGGCTTTGCGATGCCGCCTTTGCGCGGGGCAATTTTCGCGTACGCGGCGACAATCTGGAACTCTACCCTTCGCATCTGGAGGATATGGCGTGGCGGATCAGCTTTTTCGGCGACGAGATCGAGAGCATTGCCGAGTTCGATCCGCTCACCGGCAAGAAGGGCGCTTCGCTATCGAC
>JANOFD010000309.1:0-1188 GCA_031413455.1 Rhodobiaceae bacterium | reverse complement strand
GAATGTGAAAGCGCTCGGGCATGGTTCTTTAACGCCGATGGATTCCAAAGAGGCGCTGGCGGTGGCAAAGGCTGCAACGTCCACGGCGAAGCCTGTTGGGGATCCGCATGATCCCAATGGCCGCAAAGCGGGTGACCGGGTGAGTGTGATGCCGGACGATTATGGGCGCGATGCGGTGGTGGGCGAGCTTGTGTTTTCTGATGCTCACGAGATTGCGATCAAGCGACACGATGCTGCGGTGGGCGATGTGGTTGTGCACTTCCCGCGCGCGGGTTTTATGGTTATGCCGGCTTAAAGGGGATTGCGAAATGAATGTAGCTGAGAAAATTCCGGTGATCGTTGACACAGCGAGCGGGAAACTTGAAGGCGTGAAGCGCCCAGGCGTGTGTGCTTTCAAAGGCATCACCTTTGCGACGGCCAGACGCTGGCAGGCGCCGCGACGCGAGAAGGCTTGGGCTGGTGTGCGGGCAGCTACCCGTGCGGGGCACATCGCACCTCAGAATCCGACCGCCCTGCAGGGGCTGATTGGAACTTCCGGGGGCGAGATTGGCGAGGATTGCCTGTCGCTGAATGTTTGGACGCCCTCGTGCGATGGCGGCAAGCGGCCGGTGATGGTGTGGATCCATGGCGGCGCCTTCGTGACGGGCGCGGGAAGTCTGGGGCTCTACAACGGAACGCCTCTGGCCACGACCGGCGACGTTGTGGTGGTGACGATCAATTACCGGCTGGGCTCTTTTGGTTTTCTGCGTTTAGCTGACGTTACCGGCGGGCGCATTGCATCGACCGGCAGCGAAGGGTTGAAAGATGCGATCATGGCGCTCGAGTGGGTGCGCGATCATATCAGTGCCTTTGGTGGCGATCCCGGCAATGTCACGATCTTTGGCGAGAGTGCTGGTGCCATGGCGGTTGCGGCGCTGTTGGCCAGCCCGCATGCGCACGGGCTCTATCACAAGGCGATCTGCCAGAGCGGCGGGGGACATATTGGGCATACGCCTGCGCACGCAAGCAGGATCGCCGACGTGTTTCTGAGACATCTGGGCGTGGGCGAGGCTGACCTTGAAAGCGTGCCGGTTGCGGCTCTACTGAAGGCGCAGCTCGATCTGTTGAGTGAAATCGACCAGCAGCAGGATCCGCACAAGCTTGGAATGCTCGCCTTTCAACCGACTGTTGACGGCGATGTGCTGACCC
>JANOFD010000308.1:0-7446 GCA_031413455.1 Rhodobiaceae bacterium | reverse complement strand
AGCGCGCCGCCGAACAGCAGCAACACGGCGATAGCTTGAATCATAAATCCCATCGAGCGTTGGTCGGCGGCCAGCGTATACCCATGCGCGTACATGTAGCGCCCGACAATCCAAACCAGCCCGATGAGTGCCCCAACGGCGTCGTTCCAATAGAGGACGAACAACCAAAGACTGACCAAAAATATCGGCAGCCATTCAAGCGTATTCATCTGCACGCGGAACACGCGCTCAAAATCGGGGTTGCCGGTGGTGGCGGGAGCCGGAACTTTGTACTTGCGGCGGGCGTTGCCCACCATCAATCCAGTCCAGAAATAAAACAGCAACGCCGCAAGCGTCACAAGAACGGGCCAAGCCGACATTGGAGAATTCCTCTCTCTTGAGAGCAGCACACCCCGCCCGTTTTGTGCGGAGTGGCGACTCACTACCGGATAGGCTAAGTGTCTCAACTCAAAATTGAAGGGGGAATACATGTCACTACCGGCAGAAAAACAGGCGTGGTCGGGCCGATTCGCTTTCTTGATGGCGACTGTGGGCTCTGCGGTCGGCCTGGGAAGCATTTGGAAGTTTCCCTACATGGTGGGTGCAAATGGCGGCAGTGCCTTTCTGTTTGCCTATCTTGCCGCGCTGCTGATTCTAATCCTGCCGCTCATGATCGGCGAGTTTGTCATCGGCCGTAGAGGTGGCATGGGCGCCGTTGGCAGTATCGCATCAGTCGCACGCGAAAGCGGAGCCTCGGGCCTGTGGTCCGCCGTAGGGGCATGGGGCGTTCTGACCGGATTTCTAATCTTGAGTTTCTATTCGGTGATCGGCGGTTGGACCGTCGCCTACATTCCTCAAGCCCTGTCCAATGCGTTCCAAGGCCAATCACCCGAGGCCATCGGCGCACAGTTTTCGCTCATGCTGGCTGATCCCATTGGACTGACGTTGCACCATGCGATCTTCATGGCGCTGACTGCGGTCGTGGTCGCGCGCGGCGTCAGCGAAGGTATCGAGCGCGCGGTGACGGTGCTCATGCCCCTGATGTTTGCCATTCTGATCGGCTTGGTCGTCTATGCCTATTCGACGGCGGACATGGGAAAAGCAGCCGAGTTTTTCTTCAAGCCGGATTTCACCAAGCTAACGCCCGAGGTCGTGTTGAGCGCGATCGGTCTTGGGTTCTTTTCGATCGGTACGGGCATCGGTGCAATGATCACTTATGCCGCCTACGCGCCGCGCGACATCAACCTCGGCGTGGCCGCCATCTTCACAATAGCGGCCGACACCTTCGCCTCGTTCCTTGCGGCGTTTGCGATTTTTCCTTTGGTGTTCGCCTATGGCCTGAACCCCGGCGAAGGCGCAGGTCTGATGTTTACAACCTTGCCCATCGCCTTTGGCCAGATGCCGGGCGGCGCCTTTGTCGGCGCGGCGTTTTTCCTGTTGCTGGTAGTGTCGGCCCTGGCGTCAGCGATTTCACTGCTTGAATTGGTCGTGGCCTGGGCGACCGACACACTCAAGGTCAGTCGGCCATTGGCGGCGTATGTCAGTGCCTTCGTCTGTTGGGTCATCGGTATTGGCACAGTCCTGTCGTTCAACCACTGGAGCACATGGTATCCACTCGAGGCGCTGCCCACCTTCTCGAACAAATCGTTTTTTGATGTCGTCGACTATCTCACGTCCAACATCATGCTGCCGCTGAGCGGCATTTTCTTAGGCCTGTTTGTTGGCTGGGTGATGTCTAAAAAGGCCATTTTTGAAGAACTGGGCATACAAGACGGACCAGTCTGGCAGCTGTTCCGCTTTCTGCTTGGCGTCGTTTGTCCACTCGTAATATTTGTGCTTTTTGTCGTAAACCTTGGTTTCATGAAGTTGGCAATCGGAGATTAGCAACGCAATGACGGCTATCATCGACATCCGCGGCCGCGAAATTCTCGACAGCCGTGGCAACCCCACAGTCGAAGTGGAAATTGAACTCGAAGACGGCAGCATCGGCCGTGCCGCCGTGCCCTCGGGGGCATCAACCGGCGCCCATGAAGCCGTCGAACGCCGCGATGGTGGCAAAAGATACGGCGGCAAAGGCGTTGAAAATGCCGTCGCTTCGGTCAACGGCGAAATCTTCGATGCCATTTCCGGGATGGAGGCCGAAGAGCAGCTCCATATCGACCGTACACTGATCAATCTCGACGGCACGCCCAACAAAGGCCGCCTTGGCGCCAACGCCATTCTGGGTGTCTCGCTGGCGACGGCGCATGCCGCGGCCTCGGCGCGCGGACAAAAGCTCTTTCGCTATGTCGGCGGCGCGCACGCCCACGTCTTGCCCGTGCCATTCATGAACATCATCAACGGCGGCGCGCACGCCGACAATCCCATCGACTTTCAGGAATTTATGATCCTGCCCACGGGGGCGCCGACGTTTCGCGAGGCGCTGCGCATGGGCACAGAAGTCTTTCATACCCTGCGCAAGGCCCTGAAAGACGCCAGCCACAACACCAACGTCGGCGACGAGGGCGGCTTCGCACCCAACCTCAAATCCGCCGATGAAGCATTGAGTTTCGTCATGCGCGCCATTGAAGCCGCAGGCTATCGCCCGGGCGAACACGTGAAGCTGGCACTTGATCCGGCCTCGACGGAGTTTTTCAAGAACGGTGTTTATGATCTGGAAGGCGAGGGCAAGAAACTCGATCCGGCCGGCATGGTTCGCTTCTACGAAGATCTGTGCAAGCGCTATCCGATTATCTCTATCGAAGATGGCATGGCCGAAGACGATTGGGATGGCTGGAAAGGCCTCACCAATGCCATCGGTGCGAAAGTTCAACTCGTCGGCGACGATCTGTTCGTCACCAACACCAAACGCCTTGCCGAAGGAATTTCAAAGCGCGTCGCCAATGCGATCCTGATCAAGGTCAACCAGATCGGCACCCTGTCCGAAACGCTGGAAGCCGTCGAAATGGCGCACAAAGCAGGCTATAAAGCGGTGATGTCTCATCGTTCCGGCGAAACCGAAGATACCACAATCGCCGACCTCGCCGTGGCCACGAATTGTGGCCGCATCAAAACCGGATCAGCATCGCGCTCCGACCGTCTGGCGAAATACAACCAGCTACTGCGGATCGAAGAGCATCTTGGTCCGAGCGCGGTGTATGCGGGTGCGGAATTTCGCTAAACGATGGGCGCGCCGCCAAAAACACTCAACGAACTTGAACGCGACGCCAACGCTGGCGACGCGCGCGCGCAATATATTTTATCCGCGATGCTGGGCCGTTTGGGCCGCAAGGATGAGGGCCGCGCATGGCTTGCGCGCTCGGCCAGTGCCGGTGATGCCGAGGCGCTCTACACCTCCGCATGCATTCATCTTGATGGCGTTGATGGTCCGCGCGACATCCCGCGCGCTCTTGAAATCCTGCGCCAGGCAGCAGAAAAAAATGGCGCGGCTGCGATGCGTACGCTGGCAGTTCTCTCAGCCATTGGTGCCGTGTCGCCGTCAAACTGGGACGAAGCCATTGGGCATTTGCGTTCCGCCGCAAAAACAAACGACGCCATCGCACTCAAACAATTGTCGCTCATCGACCACGATGCGATGCAACGCCCGTTACCTCCGCGCCTTGAGCTGTCACGCTCACCAAATGTTTGGCGCCTTGATGGATTGTTGACGCGTGATGAGTGCAGTTATCTGATTGAAGCCGTCAAGCCGTTGCTCCACCCGTCCTTTGTCATCGATCCTGTCAGTGGCCGCCCGATGCGCAGCACCGAGCGAACATCCAGCACCGCCTCGATCCACCCGTTTCAGCAAGACATGGTGATGGTAGGCCTCAATCAGCGTCTGGCCGAGGCGGCGCAATTGCCGGTGGCCAATGGCGAGATGTTGAGTGTTCTCATGTATCAGCCCGGCGAACAGTACCGCCCCCATTTTGATTTTCTCGACGTCTCTGCGGGTCCCGCGTCACAGTGGAGCGCAGCCGGACAGCGCGTGGCCACATTGCTTGTGAGCTTGAGCGATGACTTCGACGGCGGCGAAACGCATTTCCTGTCAACCGGATTGGAGTTCAAAGGCAGGCCGGGGGATGCGATTTTGTTTTCCAATGTTGATGCGGCCGGAAATCCCGATCTCTCAACCCGCCATGCCGGGCGTCCGATAACGCGAGGCAACAAATGGCTGCTTTCGAAATGGTACCGCGCCAATGCCTATGGCAATTGACTAGTGTTTTGACTCCCAATCCCATCCGACTCGTCATGGCCGGGCACTTGACCCGGCCACCCAGTCGTTGCGTGTCTGCGCAACGGAACGACGCACTGCTTGAAAATGCGATGATTCTCTTCGTCTCGCCGACGCGAGCCGACTGGTTGGCCGGGTCAAGTGCCCGGCCATGACGATGTTTCTAATCCGGTCTAAACTTTCAGAGGTTGGTATTTGGCCAATTGAAATGCGTTAATATCGCTTAACCCAATAAGCCTTGACCCGATGCTGCACGATGTGATTCGATTCCAGCCATGAACGAACCAACAGCATTTGGGCGCGCGGCACGGGGCTGGGGTTTTCCCCTGGTCATGATGTCTCTCGTCCTCTATTTCGGCTATTTCGTCGTCTATGGAAATCATGGACTGATCAATTGGCTGAAGTTGCAAACCGCCATCGAAGCCAGGCATGCGGAACTTGATCGCGTACACGGTGAGCGCACGGCGCTCGAGCGCCGGGTTAGACTTTTGCGTCCCGAAAGCGTCGATCCCGATCTGCTCGAAGAGCAGGCGCGTTCGCGCCTCGGCCTGAGCCAGTCCGACGAAGTCGTGATCCTCAAAGACAAGCGCTGATCTGCTGCAGTGCAGCACAATCGCCAAGCTTCCTCACTTGCGCACATTTGCCCCGGACGCTACAGGAACGCTCAGGATTCAACATTTCGTACAATTGGAAAACAGAATGGCAAAGGCCGACGTGACAAGCCGCGCCGCTCCGCCTGCGAAAACGAAACCAAACAAGGACGAACTCCCTCATTTCTACCGTGAGATGCTTCTGATCCGGCGCTTTGAGGAAAAGGCCGGGCAGCTCTATGGCATGGGCCTGATTGGCGGTTTTTGTCACCTCTATATCGGCCAGGAAGCCGTCGTGGTTGGCATGCAAGCGGCCATAGCCGAAGGCGATCAAGTCATCACCGCCTACCGCGATCACGGGCATATGCTGGCCTGCGGCATGGACCCAGCCGGCGTCATGGCCGAGCTTACGGGGCGCAGCGGCGGTTATTCCCGTGGCAAGGGCGGCTCGATGCACATGTTCAGCCGCGAGAAAAATTTCTATGGCGGCCATGGCATTGTCGGCGCCCAAGTACCCCTCGGCACGGGTCTGGCCTTTGCCAACCAGTACAAAGGCAATGACCGCGTTTGCCTCACCTATTTCGGCGACGGCGCCGCCAATCAGGGCCAAGTCTACGAGAGCTTCAACATGGCGGAACTTTGGAAGCTCCCCGCCATATATGTGATCGAGAACAACCAATACGCCATGGGCACCTCCGTTGCGCGTGCCAGTGCCGAAACCCAACTTTATAAACGCGGCAGTTCGTTCAACATTCCCGGCGAAGAGGTCGATGGTATGGACGTGCTGGCCGTCAAGGCCGCGGGCGACCGCGCCGTCAAATGGTGCCGGGAAGGCAAGGGCCCCATCATTCTTGAAATGAAAACCTACCGCTATCGCGGCCATTCGATGTCCGACCCCGCCAAATACCGTACCCGGGAAGAAGTTGACCAGGTACGCGAAAAACATGACCCCATAGATCATGCCCGCCAACTGTTGCTCGACAACAAATTTGCGACAGAAGAGTCCCTCAAAGAGCTCGATAAAGAAATACGGGCCATCGTCAATCACGCCGCCGAATTTGCACAGACTTCACCCGAGCCCAACCCATCGGAACTCTGGACCGACATCGTACACTAAAAGGAAAAAACTATGTCACTAGAACTCACAATGCTGGCCTTGAGCGTGGGGCTTCTGTTCATTCTCGTTGTCATCCAGTCAGCGGCCGGCGCGCAGGCGCAAGGTTTGTGGACCATGGCCGGACCGCGCGACAAACTGGGTGAGCCCTCGGTCTGGCAGGCGCGCACAAAGCGCTGCGTCGATAACCATCGCGAAGGGCTCATCCTCTTTGCACCACTGGTGCTGATCGCCGCCCAAGTGGACATCTCCAACACGCTAACGGTGCTCGGCGCGCAGCTCTTTTTCTATTCTCGGGTCGCGCATGCGATCGTCTATCTCATGGGGTTGCCCTATATCCGCCCATTGTTCTGGACTGTCGGCATCATCGGGACAATCATGGTGTTCCTGGCGCTCTTCAGTTTCAACGCGTAAACGGACCCAGCGATGTCCACCGAAATCCTGATGCCAGCGCTTTCGCCCACAATGGAAGAGGGCAAGCTTGCAAAATGGCATGTCAAAGAGGGCGACCGGATTTCATCGGGCGACGTGATTGCCGAAATTGAAACCGACAAGGCAACCATGGAAGTCGAAGCCGTTGACGAAGGCGTGGTCACCCGTCTCCTCGTTGCTGAAGGCACCGAGGGCGTAAAGGTCAACGCCCCCATCGCCGTCTTGCAAGGCGACGACGAACCGCAAGTGAAAGCGCCGCCACCTGCGCCGCAGTTGCAAGCGCCGAAACCACAAGTCGTCAAACCGCCCGCGGCGCCGCGCGAACCGGAGCTTGCCCCTGACACGCAAATGCACGCAATCACCGTTCGCGAGGCCTTGCGCGAAGCGATGGCCGAAGAGATGCGCCGCGATCCCACCGTTTTCCTGATGGGTGAAGAAGTCGGACAGTATCAGGGCGCCTACAAAATCAGCCAGGGCCTGCTCGAAGAGTTCGGCCCCAAGCGCGTCATCGACACGCCCATCACTGAGCAGGGATTTGCGGGTCTTGGTGTGGGTGCGGCCTTCGGTGGCTTGCGCCCCATCATCGAGTTCATGACCTGGAATTTCGCGATGCAGGCCATCGATCAGATCATCAACTCCGCCGGAAAAACGCTCTATATGTCTGGCGGACAGATGGGTTGCCCGATTGTCTTTCGCGGCCCCAACGGTGCCGCATCGCGCGTCGGCGCTCAACACAGCCAGAATTATGGCGCCTGGTATGCCGCCGTTCCCGGACTTAAAGTCGTAGCGCCTTATTTTGCCGCCGATGCAAAAGGTCTCCTCAAGGCCGCGATCCGCGACCCCAATCCCGTGATCTTTCTCGAAAACGAAATGTGCTACGGCCGCAGCTTCGATGTGCCCAAAGATATCGACCACACTGTACCGATCGGCAAAGCGCGCGTCGTTCGCGAAGGCACGGACGTCACCATCGTCTCGTACTCTATCACCGTGGGCATGATCATGCTGGCAGCTGACATTTTGGCGAAAGAGGGCATCTCTGCTGAGCTGATAGACTTGCGTTCGTTGCGCCCGCTCGACACGGAAACAGTCATCAACTCGGTCAAGAAGACCAACCGGGTCGT
>JANOFD010000307.1:0-1628 GCA_031413455.1 Rhodobiaceae bacterium | reverse complement strand
CCAGTACAGACCTTCTAATCCAAGGGCCATTCCAATGGCATCCTGTTTTGTAACAATGGGTTTTTCAGAATTTTTAGAAAAAACAAGGAGTGCTGCAATGCCCACAATGGTTGCGCCAAGGCAGGTCTGGATAATATTCGGCCGCGCCGCAGTCGGCGCCGGCTCCCTGCCGCGCAACGTGGCGGTCGAGGTTGAAGCTATTTTTGAAATTGATTGAGTTGTGGCAATGAATGTTTCACTTTGACCAAACTTCAACCAAGCGCGCGCCTGATTGAATCAATCTCGGCGGTGGCACCTGCCCCATGGGACGCGATGGCCAACCCGCCCGGCACGCCATTTAACCCTTTTATCTCACACGCGTTCCTTTTGGCCCTTGAGCAAAGTGGATCGGCAACGCGGCAATCCGGCTGGCAACCCGCTCATCTTTTATTGGAAGATCACGGCACACTCATTGGCGCCGCGCCCATGTACATCAAAAGCCATTCCTATGGTGAGTACGTTTTCGACCATGGCTGGGCCCAAGCCTTCGAGCGTGCTGGCGGAGCGTATTATCCCAAACTCCAGATTACCGTACCCTTCACCCCGGCGAGCGGCTCACGCCTTCTCACGGGCGGACATTCCCAACACCGTCAGGCCTTGGCCCACGCCGTCATGGCTTTCACGCAAAAACTTGAACTTTCATCCGTACACATCACATTTCAACAACAGGACGAAGCCGAAGCACTCACCCAACTCGGCTTTTTGCCGCGCCATGATCAGCAATTTCATTGGCAAAATGCGGGCTACCGGACCTTCGACGAGTTTCTGGGCGCCCTGTCCGCAATCAAGCGCAAAAATCTTCGCCGCGAACGCAGGGAAGCGCTCAGCGCCGGGATCGACATCGAACTCTTGACCGGCAGCGATTTAACAGAGGCCCATTGGGACGCCTTTTTCGCGTTCTACATGGACACCGGATCACGCAAATGGGGCACGCCCTATCTCTCGCGCGAATTTTTCAGCCTGATATCTGAGAGCATGGCGAACAACACGTTGTTGATCATGGCCAAGCGTGATGGCCGCTATATTGCGGGCGCGCTCAACTTCATCGGCTCTGATACGCTCTATGGCCGCAATTGGGGTGCCATCGAGCACCACCCCTTCCTGCACTTCGAGCTGTGCTACTATCAGGCGATTGAATTCGCGATTTCAAAAGGTCTGAAAACCGTTGAGGCTGGCGCCCAGGGCGAACACAAGTTGGCGCGCGGCTACCTGCCCGTACGCACGTACTCGTCCCACTGGATCGCCCATCCCGGTCTGCGCGATGCCGTCGCCCGCTACCTCAAGGAAGAACGCCGCGCCGTCGGCGAAGCGATCGAAGAATTGAGCGAACACTCGCCCTTCAGGAAATCGGAGTAACACCATGGCCTACGATCCCAACAACATCTTCGCCAAGATCATTCGCGGCGAGGCGCCGTGTTTCAAAGTCTACGAAGACAACTCTACCATCGCCTTCCTGGACATCATGCCTCAAGCCGAAGGCCACACATTGGTCATCCCGAAGGAGCACGCTGAAACCATCTTTGACCTGAGCCGCGATGGCGCCGCCGCCTTGATCTCGACCACACAAAAAGTCGCTGGCGCAGTCAAGC
>JANOFD010000306.1:0-1933 GCA_031413455.1 Rhodobiaceae bacterium | reverse complement strand
TAAAGGGATGATTATTTTACCATATCTATCGATAAAGCCAATCTTTTTAAGGCGATTGTTCTTGGGGTCTGTACCTTGCACGCAATAAAACTTGCCTGTCGAGAACTCATGCTGTGGAGAAAGCCGAGAAGACATTCGTCTGCGTATTTTTTTCTTTGCTTGGTCATCAGCATCGATCGCGACTGCAAGCCCCGTTGATGACGCGATGGATGCGGACCGTGTCTTTGCGAAGATGGCGCAAGAGAAGATCGTCGCGGAAGCGTTCGGGGCTGATGCGCTGCGCTTTTCATCCGGCGCGCCAGAAAGGGTCCCAGGCGCGATCAAAGCGCCTGTCGCCAAAGCCTTTGCAGATGGAGGCGCTTTGAACTGGGAACCAAAGGAGGATTCTGCATCTGCCGATCGCAGCCAAGCCGTGGTGTGGAGAAAACAAACCGACGGCAGTTGCGATCCGAAAACGAAAACGCGTAGCCTTGTCCGGGTTTTGACGCCGCCCTTGATCGTGTCTACGTTGCAGGATTGAGCAACGCCGTCGAGGGGATGAAATGAGTAGCGAGACCAGGGCTGCGGAAAAGCCAAGCCGGTTGTTGCGCATCTTGAATGCCGTTGAAGCCGGCGGGAATAGACTGCCGGATCCCGTGAGTCTCTTCCTGATTTCCATCGCGATTGTGATGGTTTTGTCAGCCGTTCTGGCCGGGCAAGGGACCTCGGCGATCAATCCGGCAACGGGCGAGGTGGTGGCGGCGGTGAGCTTGTTCGACGCGGCGCAGATCCGGCGCTTGTTCGTTGAGTTGCCGACCATATTGACGAGCTTTCCACCGCTGGGAATCGTCCTGGTGGTGATCATCGGCTCGGGTTTGGCCGAGCGCGCCGGATTTTTCGCGGCTGCGCTTAAAGGGCTGGTGCGCGCGGTACCCAAGCCCTTGATGACTCTGACAATCGTGTTTGCCGGCGTGCAAGCCAATATCGCGTCGGACGCGGGCTATGTGGTGTTGATCCCGCTTGCGGCGGTGGTGTTTGCGTCGAGCGGGCGGCATCCGGTCGCCGGTTTGTCGGCGGCCTTCGCCGGTGTCGCGGGAGGCTTTGCCGCGAACTTCGCCATCACGCCAGGCGACGGCATTTTATCGGGCATGACCCAGGCGGCGGCGCAGTTGATCGACAAAAGTTACACCGTCGAGATCACGGCCAATTGGTATTTTCTGTCGGCTATCGTGCCGGTCTATGTGATCGTGGGCACGCTGGTGTGCGAGTGGATCGTCGAACCGCGGCTCAATGCCGGACCGAAATGGGTGCCGGTGGCGCCGCCACCGCTCGATGTCGATCAAGACCGGCGCGAGGCGCGGGGCTTGCGCTTTGCCGGGATCGGGTTTTTGTTGGTTCTGGCATTGGTGGCATCGTTGGCCTGGGGACCGGGATCGCCGTTGCGCAGCGACGAGGGGTCGTTCGATCCGTTGTTCAAGTCGATGGTGGCGATCATGTTCCTGGTCTTTCTGGCTTGCGGCATCGTCTACGGCGTCGGCGCGGGTTCGATCAAGTCCGACAAGGACGCCGTGGTGCTGGCGGGCAAAGGCGTGGGCGAAATCAGCGCCTATCTGGTGCTCGTTTTCTTTGCCTCGGTGTTCGTGGCTTTGTTCGGCTGGTCGCATATGGGAAGCCTGCTTGCCATTTCCGGGGCCGAGACTTTGAAAGGCGCGGGGCTTGAAGGTGCGCCAGTCATCTTGCTCGTGGCCGTCATCTTGCTGGCGATGGGAACTGATTTGTTGATTGGCAGCGCGTCTGCCAAGTGGGCGATCCTGTCGCCGATTTTGGTTCCGATGTTCATGCTGCTGGGGATCGCGCCTGAGGCGACGCAAGCGGATGCTCAACTTTAGAATTTTCAATTACAATCGGCGCTTTTTCTTTGTTTAAACTTGGTAACAAAAATCCCAAGCCGATT
>JANOFD010000305.1:0-1645 GCA_031413455.1 Rhodobiaceae bacterium | reverse complement strand
GCAGATGGTTTAGAATTTGGCGAACTTCGTCTTGCATGGGTTTGAGTCCTTTGACCGCCGCCAAAAAGCGTAAACGGCCAGTTTGCTTTGTCTATGTCCTGGGCTCGCGCGGGCGCGGCGGGGCCAAGACCTATGTCGGCTGGACCATCGACCTTGAACAACGCCTGGCGAGCCACAACGCAGGTAAAGGGGCGCGCTCGACGCGAGGCCGGGCGTGGGTGCAGCTCTATGCTGAAGGCTTTGCTGACCGCCGGGCCGCGATGAGCCGGGAGTGGCACCTGAAACGCGACCGGCGGTTGCGGAAGGCGCTTCGGGCGCTTTTGTAGAATGCAAAAAGGGCGGAGATTTTCATCTCCGCCCTTGTGTGTTTTATTTGAATTGGCCTTAGTTCAGGTCAACCGTGGCGCGGCGGTTTTGCGGTTCTTTCACGCGGTCACCGGTCTGCACCATGAGTTCGGTTTCGCCTTTGCCTGAGGTCGAGATCGAGCCTTCAGAGACGCCTTTGCCTGTGAGGTTCGACTTGACCGCGTTGGCGCGGCATTCAGAAAGTTTCTGGTTGTAGGCATTCGAACCCGAGGTGTCGGTGTGACCGACAACGCGGACCGAGGCCGAACCGGTCGACTTGGCAGCAGAGGCTGCTTCGCTGAGGACTGCATCGGCTTCGGCTGTGATGTTGCACTTATTGAAGCCGAAGAAGACGATGTAGGTTCTGGCAACCGGCGGGGCTGGAGGCACCTCAACCACTGGCGGTGGCGGTGGCGGCTCATCGTAGCCATAACGGAAGCCAACTGTGACGGTGTGTTTTTCGAGATCAACTTCGCGCACGACCGGCGAGACGCTGGCTTGCAGTTCGGCTTGGTTTACCCAGAGATACCGGTAGTTCAGCATCAAGTCCCAATGCTGGTTCACGCGATAGGTGAAGCCGGCCAGAGCTTGAGCGGCGAAGACTTTGTCGTTGCTGTCGGTGCCGTCTGCCGCAGTGAAGCGCGGATTGTCGATGCCGATACCGGCGCCGACGGACATGCCCCATTTGTCCGAGCCCATTTTGATGTCGTAGACAGCGTTGACCATGCCGGTCCATTCTTTGAGACGGATGGGGTCTTCAAAGACTGTGCAGGATGTTTGGCAAATGACGAGAGACTGATCGCCATCGTTTTCGCGATAGCCGACTTCGCCTTCCATGCGCCAGTTGCTGTTCTTGAACGCATAACCCATGGTGCCAAGCACGGCATAGCCATGATCAAATTCCAGCGTTGTGCCAGGCAAACCCGCAAACTGCGTTTCGTTGACCATTACGGCGCCACCTTCGAGACCGAAGTACCAGCCGTCGCGTTCGAAGCCCGCGTTCGCAGTACCTGCAAGCGCCAATGACGCTGCCGCGCCTAAGAGTAATGCCTTCATTTTCATTGTGTTTCCCCCAAATATTGAATTTCGGCCAACCCCGGACCCTTCACACGAAGAACCGACCCCAGCACGTTCTACCCGAGGTCACCTTAAACCGAACGGGACGCACCGTTAGTAACCCGAGGGCCACAGGGCGGCTGGAAAGGACGGGTTTGTTTGAGTGCTTTCGACAAAAAATGGCAGATTTGAAGGCATTCCTCTTCTAGATGTATAATTATCATGGTGCTGCTCGCGCTAGATC
>JANOFD010000304.1:0-5050 GCA_031413455.1 Rhodobiaceae bacterium | reverse complement strand
CGATTTGTCGAAAAAATCGCGGCCCTGCCAAGGGCGGTCGGTGCGACCGGGCGATACAAGCACCCAGTCGCCGGTCAACGGATTGCGCCGCCGGTGCGATCCCTGCGGAACTTTATCCAGATCGCGAAACAGCGCCTGCAACGTGCTCATGCGATTTCCCCCGCTGCCCCGGAAAACTCTGCCGCAAATATCTCTGGTTCAATGTCGGCCTCGGCATGGTAGTCGCGGCGCATGGCCAGGATGACACGCTCACTCGCCTCGGCCTCGACCAGCGTAAGTGTACAACCTCCAAAACCACCGCCCATCATCCGCGCGCCCAGAACACCCGGCTGCCGCCTGGCAACAGCAACCATCAGATCGAGCTCAGCGCAACTGACTTCGAAATCGTCGCGCAGGCTCGCATGCGATGCAAACAGCAACGCCCCGGCGCGCGCCATCTCGCGCCGTTCGAGCGCCTCAACCATTTCGCCAACCCGAAGGTTTTCGCTGCACAGATGCGCCAGCCGGCGAGCCGCCACCGGCGAAAGCTGCGCCGCCAGCGCCGCCTGCTCGTCGTACAGCAATTCGCGCACCAGACGGCGTTGCGGATAGCGCCGGGCCATCAGCGCCAACACCCCCTCGCACTCGGCACGCCGCAAATTGTACTCCCCACCCGCCAGTGCATGACGCACGCCGGTATTGGCCACGATCCAGCGATGCGTGCGCGCAAGCGGAATCATCCGGTGCTGCAAGCTATCGCAATCCAGCAGCACCGCATGGTCTGGGCGGGCATGCGTTGCGATGAACTGATCCATGATACCGCACCGCGCGCCGGCGAACTCATTCTCGGCACGCTGGCAGGCCAAGGCGATGTCGAGCGCCCCGAGCTCTTGGCGTGAAACGCCCAGCAGGGCCAGCGCCACGCACACCTCCAACGAGGCCGATGAACTCAACCCCGCACCCAGCGGCACATCGCTGTGAATCAATAGGTCCGCGCCGCACAGCCGCAAATTCCGGTTCTGCCCTTGCAGCGCCCAGACAGCACCCGCCACATAGTCGCTCCAATGCCTGCGCGCCTGCCCCGGCTTCACGTCGAGCCCGATCTCCACCGTCTCGTTTTGTGTTTGCGAGCGCGCGCGCACGATGCGATCGCCCCGACCCTGCGCGGCGATCAAGGTCCCGAACCCGATGGCCGCCGGAAGCACGTAACCGCCCGTATAATCCGTGTGCTCGCCGATCAGATTGATCCGCCCCGGCGCAAAGAACAGCTGCGGCTCCAAGCCATGCGCCTCACGAAACGCCGAAGTGATGGCGGCAATGTTGCGCCGCTGCCCACCAGGTGGCTCTTGAATGGTACTACGCACATCTTGCATGATCGGACCGGAACCAGTTTTCGACAAGTGAGACAGAATGCGATTTAGCGGAACACGCGACGGCTTCGCCATTGAAGGGCTGCGTAACCGGAATTTGGAACTCTGCGTGGTGCCGGAACTCGGCGGACGGATTGTATCTCTCACCAACCGTCAAGATCAAACGCAATGGTGCTGGCAGAGCGCCCCGCCCAAACCGTGGCGCCACCTGACGCGCGGCACCCCGTTCGACCAGGGCGCGCTTGCGGGCTTCGATGAGTGCATTCCCACGGTCGCGGCGTGCACGTTGGGCGACACAAGCCACACAGACCACGGCGACGCGTGGACCAGCGTCTGGCAGGTGACCGGCGCGGTTGTGGACCAGCCGCACCTGACGATGAAGGTGGACTTGCAATCCGTCTCCGCGACGTTAGAGCGGACCATCTATTTGCTTCCTGACGGGTTGAGGTTTGAATATCGCCTGCTCAACCGCTCGCCTCGCCCCCAAAGAATTCTGTGGGCCTTTCATCCGTTGATGCCCCTGGAACCAGGCACGCAATTACAGTTCCCGCAACCCGGCTGGCAGTGGCGCATCGAATCACTCGAAGCCCCTCACGGGGACACCACGGCCATACCAGAGCCCGGACCGGAACTGGTTGACTGGTTGCTCAACACGCCCGCCGGCGCGCCCGCCGGCGCCAAGCTGTTCGCGCGCACGCCACCGGGCTTGAATCGCATCACAATTGATCGCAACGGCTCCAAATTGCATTTGTCGGTCGAACAAAAGCACATTCCATGGGTCGGCGTCTGGGTGTCCGCAGGGGCTTGGCACGGACACCATCATCTGGCAATCGAACCATCAAATGCCGGATACGATGCACTAACCGCCGCCAACGATCTGCCGCTGCTCGCCCCCGGCGGCAAACGCGCCTGGGCGTTTGAAATGCACATGGAGCCATCCCGCGAAGTCTTGTAGATCTGGCAACCCGGAAACATAAAGGAACTGCTAACATAAAGGAACTGCTTATGAGCAACTCCTGCACGCAACTCGACGACAAGCTGATCTCGTTCATCAAGCAGCAGAAAATGTTCTTCGTTGCCACCGCTCCCATGTCGGGCGACGGGCATGTTAATGTCAGCCCCAAGGGCTACGATGCCTTTCGCGTGATCTCGCCCACCCAGGTCGCCTACGCCGATTTGGGCGGATCGGGTATCGAGACAGTGGCGCACGCGCGAGAGAACGGGCGGATCACGATCATGTTCTGCGCTGTGGAAGGTGCTGCCCTGATCCTGCGCCTTTACGGCAAGGCAAGGGTGATACAGTTCGACGAGCCCGGTTTCGATGCCGAGCTTGCACGCTTTCCGGGTTTCGAGCGGGCGCGCAATATCGTCTTCATCGACATCGAACGCGTTGCCGACAGTTGCGGCTGGGGCGTGCCGTTCTTCGAATTCAAGGGCGAACGCGATCAACTCAAACGCGCCATCGAGCACCCCTCGCGCGACGAGTGGGCGGCGAAACGATATGTCTCGAATGCGCAAAGCATTGACGGATTGCCGGGATTGGTAAAGGCGGGCTGAATGTGGAATTTATTGCCCTTCGCCCGCTTGCGGGAGAAGGCGGCGCGGGACGAACCTTCGCACTGACACCGCAGCCGGGAAACTCGACAGGTTGCGGCATAGCGGATATGAACCGAGGTAAGTGCTGAAACGGCAAGGGGGTGCAACTATGCCAAGATTGATCCGGGCTCCGCTCCAACAGGTGCGCTCGCGTGTTTTCGACAGCATGCGCTGGACCAGCTACGCGCCGCGCAGCGATGACATCGTCATCGCGACCTACTCGAAATGTGGCACGACGTGGATGCAACGCATCGTCAGCATGCTGGTATTTGGAAACGCGGAACCCAGACCGATTTGGGATCTCTCGCCTTGGCCGGACATGCGGTTGTTCGGCCCCATTGAGGTGACGATGGCCACCGCAGAAGCACAGACCCATCGCCGGTTCTTCAAGTCCCATCTGCCTTATGACGCGCTCCCGGTTTACGAAGGAATGAAGTTTGTCCATGTCGCCCGCGATGGACGCGATGCGGCCATGTCGCTGCACAATCATCTTGCCAACTTTCGTCAGACCACGGTTGAAGGGCTGAGTGCAATCAGCATCGCCGATCCGAAATTCGCAGACCTGTATCCGCCCACATCAGTGGATCCGGCGCAGTATTTCCACGAGTGGCTCTCGGATGGTGGGGGCCAAGGTGATCGGCTTTCATCATTCTTTCATGTCGAAAACAGCTATTGGGCAGCCCGCGACGACAAGAACATGTTGCTCGTCCACTACGCCGACTTGATCAAGGACCGCGCCGGAGAAATGCGACGTGTCGCGAAATTCCTGGAGATAGAAATCCCAGAGTCGACGTGGCCCGCCATTATCGAGGCGGCGGGGTTCGACGCCATGAAAAGCCAAGGAAACGAACTCATTCCTGCTGCACAGGCGTTGTGGGAACAAGGATCAAACCAGTTCTTCAACAAGGGCACGAACGGACGATGGCGGACTGTCGTGGCAAAAGCGGATCTCGCCCGATACGACGCGCTCGTGAATGAAGTGTTCACGCCTGAACTTGCGCATTGGCTGGAACATGGCCGCCTCGGCAAGTGATGGCGTAAGACTTACTGTCGCTGGACAACCTCCACGTTAGAACACCAGGTCCGGTTTCGCGCCATCGAAGAATGCCGCGCTAAAACCGCATCGACTCGCGCCCTCGCCACATTGTACAAACAGGCCCGCCTGTCCCGCGCTCCAGCGAGAAGGCCGCAAGATGGAGAAATACTCTCATGATGAAATTCGCTTTGACCCTGATCGCCGCATTGATGTTCGCTGGTGCCAGCGTCGCTGCCGCCGATCCGATGGCAAGCCGCTACGAGAATACGGTGACGTTGACCGATGCGACCGGTGTGACAAAGATCTACTACAACAAGGACGGCACCATGAAGACGGTGCTGCCCAACGGCCAGGCAGGAACCGGCAAGTGGGCGATGAAGGACGGCAAATTGTGCGTCACGCTCGACCAGGGCCCGAACGCCGGCCAGGAGAACTGCAACACCTTCGTCGAACGCAAAGTGGGCGACACGTGGGACGTAACGCTCGCCAACGGCACCAAGGCCAAGGCAGCACTTGTCGCGGGTCGATAAGAAAAGACCACCGGGGGAGAGGCGCCGGAAATTACTCTCGCGTCTCTCCTCCGTTGCACGCAGCTAACGCCCACTTTATCATCAGGACGAACGCGCAAGGTCAAGGCCGCCACGTATCGCGCGATCCTGTTCGAGAAATGGGGTGTTAGGGAAAATTATTAACCGCGAGCATTAGCGAGCGTGAAAAGGACGATCTGAACGCATTTATTGCTGCATTGCGGTACAGAGAATCGTGCTCGCTAGTTGCAGATATGTGTCGCAGCACGCTCTGATTCATATGCAATTATGTGTGTACGTCCCGGGGGGACTGAACAACATGTATGTGCCCCAGGTGGTACACTTTGTGCGGATCCCCGGGTGTAGCGCCAAGCAACCCTTGGCGTATTCGACTGAGCACCTTTGGGGAGGGCGACGTCAGTGAAGAATTTTTCGGGATTTCTGCGAAGACGAGGGCGTGCCCACCGCGCTTGGCAGCGATGACATCGGCGGCGCCGAATCCAGCCGCAGCGCAACGCTCGATGCGGCGCCCGATAGCGTGC
>JANOFD010000303.1:0-5459 GCA_031413455.1 Rhodobiaceae bacterium | reverse complement strand
CTCTGCAGCAAGTGGGCGCCACCGATTTCAACGGTACGACGTGGCTCGACCGCACGAATTATTTCCAGACGGTGCCGACCGGAGCACTTGAACGGGCTTTGTTTCTGGAAAGTGACCGCATGGGCCATCTGCTCGGCGCGGTGACGCAGGAGAAGCTCGATAACCAGCGCGGCGTGGTGCAGAACGAAAAGCGCCAGGGCGATAACCAGCCTTACGGGTTGGTCGAGTATGCGACGTTCGAGAGCCTGTTTCCCAAGGGCCATCCCTATCATCATTCGACCATCGGTTCGATGGCCGATCTCGATAGCGCCAGTCTTGACGATGTGAAGAAATGGTTTGTCGACAATTACGGCCCGAACAACGCAATTTTGGTGTTGGCGGGCGATATCGATATGGCGACCGCGAAACGCTTGACCGAGAAGTATTTCGGGGACATCGCGCGCGGCACACCGCTGCGGACTGTCGATGCGCCGGTGCCGACGCTGGCGGCGCCGAAGTCTGAGGTGATGAAGGACCGGGTGGCCACGACGCGCATTCATCGCATGTGGGCGGTGCCGGGCTTGAACGACAAGCACGCGGTGCCGCTGCAGGCGGCGATGACGATCCTGGGCGGGTTGTCGAGTTCGCGGCTGGATAATACGCTGGTGCGTTCGGAAAAGATCGCGGTTGCGGTGACGGCCGACGCGCAAATTTTTCAGCATGCGGGCGTGGTGACGGTGACTGCCGATGTGAAGCCGGGCGGTGATGTGGCCCAAGTGGCCAAGCGTCTGGACGAAGTAATCGCGCAGTTTCTGCGCGAGGGCCCTACTGCCGACGAGTTGAGCAGGGCCTCAACAGTTATGGTCGGGCGGCAGATTCGCGGCTTTGAAGCTGTAGGCGGTTTTGGTGGCAAGGCGACGGCGTTGGCCGAGGGTTTGCTCTATTCCAACAATTCCAATTTCTACACGAAGGAACTGGCAGTGTGGGCGGCATTGACGCCGGCCGTCGTTCAGGCGAGCACGAAGCAGTGGCTGTCGCGCCCGGTATATTCGCTGACCGTTGAACCGGGTGAGCGCACGGAGAGCGGTGCGGAGCGCGGCGGCGATGATGGGTTGAAGATCAGTTCATTGGGCGCGCCGAGCAATTATCGCGACCCGAACTCCGAGTATCAGGCGCTGGCGCCGCAGATGGCGGTTGACCGGTCGAAGTTGCCGGATGTCGCCGCTCTGGCCAGTCTCGATTTTCCTGCGATCAAGCGAGGGAAGCTTTCGAATGGAATTGAAGTGGTGTTCGCGCAGCAGACATCGGTGCCGACGGTTCTGGTGAATGTCAGTTTTGATGCCGGTTATGCAGCAGATCCGAAATCGGCTCTGGGTACGCAATCGTTGATGCTTAGCCTGATGCGTGAAGGCACGACGACACGCAGCAGCGTGCAGATCGCGGAGGAAAGTGAGCGGCTTGGTGCTGCGATCAATACCGGTGCAACGCTTGATCGCACCGCCGTATCGCTTGATGCGCTGTCGCCCAATCTTGCGGCGTCGCTTGAGCTTCTCGCCGACATCGTGCGCAATCCTGCGTTCGAGGCCGGTGAAGTCGAACGTCTGCGCGGTCAGCAGTTGGCGCGGATTTCGTCGGAGTTCAACAATCCCAATGCGATTGCGTTGCGGACGCTCACGCCGCTGCTATTTGGAACGGCGCACCCTTATGGCGTGCCAATAAGCGGCACTGGCGATCCGGCAGTCGTTGCGAAGGTGACGCGCGCAGAGTTGGCGGCGTTCCACAGTGAGTGGCTGCGCCCCGATACGGCGCGCATTATAGTTGTCGGCAATACGACAATGGCGGCGATTACGCCGTTGCTGGAGAAAAGCTTTGGCAGTTGGAAGGCGCCAGGGACGGCGCGTCCGACAAAATCGTTCAACGTGGCTACGCCTGCGCCCAAGTCGCGCATCGTGCTGGTCGACCGGCCGAAATCTCCGCAATCGGTGATCTCGGCGGGTGAGATCCTGGATGCCAAGGGTCGCGACGATCTGGTGACTTTGCAGGCGGCGAATGAGGTGTTGGGCGGAAGTTTTCTTTCACGCTTCAACACCAATCTGCGCGAGACCAAGGGCTGGTCCTACGGTGTGCGCAGTCAGGTGCTGGAATATCTGGAGTCCGCACCCTTTCGGATACTGGCGCCGGTGCAATCGGACAAGACTGGCGATTCCATCAAGGAATTGCTCAGCGATATGAAAGCGTTTCTGACCGACAAAGGCGTCACGGCGGCTGAGCTTGAGCGCACAGTCAACGGAAATGTGCGCGAGTTGCCGGGCAGCTTCGAGACCTCAGGGGCAGTGTTGGGCGGCGTGCTCAACATCGTCAATTTCGCGCGGCCCGACGACTACTATGAGAAGCTCGCGGGCAAATACACGGCAATGACGGCAGCAGAGATCGACGCGGCCGGACGGGCCAAGCTTGATCCGGCGAAGCTGTTGTTTGTGGTCGTGGGCGATGCGTCGGTGGTCAAGCCGCAGCTAGAGCAGTTGGGCTTGCCGGTCGAAGTGGTGGCGGCGCCGGCGCTGAAATAGTCTGTTTCCGAGCGCAGGCGGTTGCGCCTGCGCTCAAACCCGCTATCGTGTCTCCCCAAGGGTTGAATACAAAACCTGCCGGGAGGATTGATGAAAGATACGGTAGCGGCGCCGCCGGTGAGCGGGGTTGTGATTCCAGACAGTCTGCGCCAGCACCGGTCCTATGCGCTGGTTATTCTGACGCTGGCCTATACGTCGAGCTATCTTGACCGGACCATCATCGGTGCCGTTTCCGAGCACATCAAACGGGATCTGCTGCTTTCGGACACGCAGCTGGGGCTGTTGACCGGGTTTGCGTTTGCGGTGTTCTACGCGACGCTTGGCATTCCGCTGGCTCTGCTTTCGGACCGGATGAACCGGCGCAATATCGTCGCCGGGGCGGTGACGGTGTGGAGCGTGATGACGGTGTTTTGCGGGATGGCTGCCAACTACACGCAGCTGTTGATCGCGCGCATCGGGGTTGGCATCGGTGAGGCGGGATCGTCGCCGCAATCTCATTCCATGATTGCCGACATGTATGAGCCGCATGAACGCTCGCGCGCATTGGGCTTCTATGCGCTGGGTGTTTATGTGGGCGGCATGCTGGGGTTTTTGATTGGTGCCCCGGTCGCTGAGGCGTGGGGGTGGCGGGCTGCGTTTTTTGTTGTCGGCTTTCCCGGGCTTTTGATCGCGGCCTTGATTTTCTTCACTGTGGAAGAACCGCAACGGGGTTTGTCAGATGGGCTGGCAGCTTCGGATCGCAAGCTGCAAAGTTTCGCGGAAACGATGTCGGCGCTTGGCGCGGCCTTCGCATTCATTTGGCATTCAAAGGCCTGCCGCCATGTGGTGATCGGGCTGACGCTGACGTCATTTGTGGGCTATGGCGGAGTGATGTTTGCGGCGTCGTTCCTCAAGCGCACACATGACATATCCGGGCTTGAATTGGGTCTCATTCTAGGTCCGATCGTGGGCGTGCTTGGCGGGTTTGGCGCTGTGCTGGGCGGCTATCTCGCCGACCGGCTGTCGCGCAAAGACAAGCGGTGGAATGCGTGGGTGATTGCGGTTGCGAAGTTCATCGCCGCGCCCCTGATACTGTTGTTTTATCTGATGGATGACTTCAATCTGGCGCTGGTGTTTTACGTGCCGGCCTCGGTGCTGGGGGCCTTCTATCTGGGCCCAAGTTTTGCGATGGTCCAGAGCGTGACGCCGCTGGCGATGCGAGCGACGGTGGCGGCGATCATGTTGTTCATTCTGAACTTCATCGCGCTCGGGCTTGGGCCGCTGGCGGTTGGGATGCTCAGCGATTATCTGGCGCCAGACTATGGGCAAGATTCCCTTCGCTATGCGCTGATGTTCACTTCGCTGATCAATATCTGGGCCGCAGCGCACTATGTGCTGGCGGGAATAGCGTTTGCGGCCGAGATGAAGGTGCGAGGTTAGGGGAAGATAGTGTTCGGCGTGTGAGCCCTTTCTTACGATCCTGAACCGCTATTCTGTTGGTGAAAACGAGGGTGGGGCTGAACTGTCAGCGGACCGTCTGAAGCCATGTATTCTCATTCAAATGCTGTGGCATGGCAGAGACTCTGGTTCCAATTCTTCGACGTAAATTATGTATGTGGCGGCAATGGTTAGCGCGCCGGAGTTGACAAGTTGGTTGAGAAGGAGGAACGCTGCGATCTTGCCATTTGGGGCCTGGCATACTCGTTGTAGATCAGTTTGCACGGGCTACGAATTGGCACGGTCCAAACGAGTATTGAGTTCAAAACATCCGAGATGCGTAAACGCCCCTGCCTGACGATCATGTTGCTGTTGACGCTCGCGGTGGTCGCGGCGCCATCTGCGTCGTGGGCGCAAACCGTTACGTCTCTCTCCGACGTCAGACTACTCGCTGAAGGTGCAAATCAGAGCGTTTTCGAACTTGGCTTTACGCCCACCGTCGGCAGCGCCACAACGGTTTCGACCGACCCCACCCGGCCTGCTTTGAGTTTTGCCGGAACCAGCAGGGCGCAAGGAGCGGTTTCGCCAAGTGGAATGAAAGGGTTCGTGCGTGCGGTCGATTTTGACCAGAACGGTTCTGCGCTCATCGTCCGCTTCAACGCGGGCGCTCCCGCGAAAATCGCAACGGCACCCGGCGGTGATCGTAAGCTTTTGGTGACAGTAAGCAGGCTGACGGGACGCGATGCATCGAACAATGGTACTGGCTCTTCGGGCGGCGGTGACGCAGGTTCGATCTATGTGCCGAGTGCGCCGCTGCCGCGTGCCGTTGTTCCGCCGCGAGGCGAGGACGGCTATGAAATGGTGATGCTGAAATATGCCGATGTCAGCGAAGTGGTCGGACTTCTGACCGAGGGCATCACTGTCAAATCCAATGATACTTTTATCCGGCGTGAACCCGGCTTCGGCTCGCCTGCCACCAGCGGCACAACTTACAGTGCGACCCAGACCCAGGCTGCAGAGGGCGACCGGCCGCTTGGGCAATCGGTTGACAGCAGCCTGGCGATTGACCGGCGGTTGAACGCGATTTGGATCAAGGGCTCGCCCGAACGGATGGCCCGATTGAAGGCGCAAATTGCCCTGATCGACGCAGGAACGCCGCAAGCCTCTATTGCAACAGCAGGAACAAGTCTTGCATTGTCTGTCATAGCAACAGGCGCGGTATTGGTTAACTTGGCTAATACTGATTTTGTCAACTCATCAATTGTCACTGTGTCAGGCAATTACTTAATCTAACCAGGGGTGCGATGTGGCTAAACCTTTAAGCTTTGGGCGGGATATAAATTCATACAACGCCTATGCTCCAATGCTATCTGAGAATAAATACAGGGCCACGCTAACGAACGCAGTGGAAACAAACGTCACTGTCCCAGCAAGCTTCGATACGTGGATTGTAGCGTTCTCTATTCAGCCAGGTACTAGCGTGTGGATTGACATGAC
>JANOFD010000302.1:0-13900 GCA_031413455.1 Rhodobiaceae bacterium | reverse complement strand
TCAGCGAGATCGGGCGCGGCACCTTTGCGCATTATGAAGCTTTTGAGGCGAGGCGCAAAAATATCGAACAACTCACTGAAGGCCTCCCGGTCGAGATTCTGCGCAACGTTTTTCAACAACCGCCGAGCGGCCTGATCTTCCAAGTGCCGGACGGTCAGGTTATCTGCTTTCGTCATGCCCGAGGCCGTTGCGTGCACAGATCAATCCTCTCATCGAATGGTCCTCCTACGGTCTGCGGCCGCCACCGGATCACCGGCTTGCAAGTTAAACATATTCGCGCCTGATCCAATTTCCCTCCCGGAACGTTACATGATAAGTCAAAGAAAGGCATGAATCGTTGGATCCCCTCAGGATTGCCGCCCTCGGCTCCGGAATCTCAGGCCTTTATGCCGCTTGGCTGCTGTCGCAACGCCATACAGTGACGCTGATTGAGGCGGACGATCGACTTGGCGGGCATTCCCACACGGTCGATTGCCGTGTCGCGGGCACACCGGTCTCGATTGATACCGGGTTTCTCGTTTATAGCCAAGGCACCTATCCCAACCTTACGGCTTTGTTCGAGCATCTGAGCGTGCCGACCAGACAGTGCGAGGCCGCAGAGTGAGCGCAGCAGGTTCATGTCTTTATCATGGCGACGTCGTCCACCGGCGGCGGGCGCCCGTGCGGCACGCACTGCGTTACCGTGTTTATAATGTATTCGCCGACATTGAGGAGTTGGCACCTCTCGGCCGCAGGCTGCGCCTGTTCAGTTATAACCGGTTCAATCTGTTCAGCATCGACGACCGCGATCACGGGCCGGGCGATGGCACTTCGATCCGTGACTATGTCTGGGCCCTTGTCAAGGCTGCGGAGAACGGCACCGAGGTCGCGCGTATTTTCATGTTTTGCTATCCGCGCGTTCTGGGTTTCGTGTTCAATCCGATCACGGTCTATTATGGGTTCGATGCCGACGGCGAGCTTCGCCTGATGGTCTACGAGGTCAACAACACCTTTGGCGAGCGGCATTCTTACGTCATTCCAGTCGGCGACAGTTTGCAACATTCTTGTTCCAAGGCTTTGTATGTTTCGCCGTTCAATGCGGTTGAGGGACACTATGACTTCAACGTTGGTGTGCCTGGCGACAAACTGACTCTTGGCATTACACTGACGACACCTGATGGCCCCCGACTGACGGCCTGGTTCTCGGGCTCGCGAATGCCGCTCACTGATCGCAAACTTTTACGTTCCTTTCTTGGCCTGCCTCTGCTGCCGTTGAAGATTGTCGGGGGCATTCATTGGGAGGCTTTCAAGTTATGGGTCAAGGGCTTGCGGTTCCAGAAACGCCCGGCACCTCCGACGACACAAGTGACATTCTCCACGACACCCAAAGGCAGCAAATGACAAGTGACTCCCTGGACGCGCGCAGGTCTTTGCTCGAGAGATTGTTGGCGGCCATTGGCCAGCACGCTTCGGGTATGGTTGCAGGTCATCTGGTCTTGACATTGCCATCGGGACGCACGATTGAAATCGGGCACTCCTCGCAGGGACCAACCGCCGAGCTTCGCCTCACATCCTTCAAGGCCATTTGGGCATCGCTCCGCCGTGGGTCCCTGGGTTTTTGCGAGGCTTACGTCGATGGACATTGGCAAAGCCCCGAACCCGCTCTGGTGTTTGCCTTCTGTCTGGCGAACGGAAGCATTCTGGATCGTGCGACGAGTTTCGTCAGCCTCAGGCGCCTTGTCGACCGGATATGGCACTTGCGGCGTAACAACAGCCGCCGCGGTTCGAAGCGCAACATTGAAGCTCACTACGACCTCGGCAACAGTTTCTACCGATTGTGGCTCGACGATACGATGACGTATTCGTCTGCGCGATACAGGGATGGAGCTCAAAGTCTTGAAGCGGCACAGGCAGCGAAATACCAGTTGGTGCTTGATGTGCTTGGACTGAAGCCGGGGGACACGCTGCTTGAAACCGGTTGCGGTTGGGGTGGGTTGGCGGAGGCAGCGGCGGGCGCGGGTGCTGCGGTCACGGGGATAACCCTCTCCGAGGAGCAGCTTGCATATGCCACAACGCGGCTCTCCGGCAGGGCCGATCTTCGACTGCAGGATTATCGCGACGTTGGTGGATCCTTTGACAGGATCGCGTCGATCGAAATGATCGAGGCCGTGGGTGAGGCGTACTGGCCCGCGTATTTCCGGATGTTGCGCGACCGGCTCAAACCTGGTGGCGTTGCCGTGATCCAGGCCATTACGATCGAGCCATCCCTGTTTCCCGCTTACCGTCGCGGGGTGGATTTTATTCAGCGTCATATTTTTCCAGGTGGATTGTTGCCCACGACGGACATTCTCAAGAGCCAGGCAGAGGCCGTTGGGCTGGTGTATCAGCCGGTGCTGAGCTTCGGGTTGGACTATGCGCGCACACTTGTCGTGTGGCGCGAGCGGTTCGAGGGGGCTTGGCCCCAGATTGCGGCCCTTGGGTTCGACGAGCGCTTCCGTCGCAAGTGGCAGCTTTATCTCGCCTACTGCGAAGCCGGATTTCGTGCCCGCACAATTGACGTGGGGCTGTACCGGTTTGCGAAGGCGTAGTGGTCACTCCTCGGTGGGATGTACGGGCGATCACGTATCTGATATGTGTTCGCGTGATCCACATTCCTTTCGACGGAGCGGGCGGTGCGAAAATTCAAATTTGCAGCGGCGGTCGCCGTTGTTCTGGGCTTGGCAATTCTGGGGCCGGCCGCAAAGGGTGAGCCGCAAGCGGCAACGTCACCGCTGCTGCGCAATGTACAAGTCGGCATTGTGAGCGGCGGGGCGTACAGCAATCCAGCGTGGGGTGGTTATGTTCACAACAACTATTTTGCCTCGATGTTGCGACAGGCGTTGAATGAACATGGCCTGTTGGCGCAAACAGATGGGCGATTTGTGGTGTCGGCAACGCTTATCTCATTCAGAAAGCCCGATCTCAATGGCTTCAATTTTGACGGCTTCGTCAGGTCGGAAATCCGTTACCTGGTGACAACCGGCGATGGCGCGAAAACTGTATTTGAGACAACGGTTATGAACACCGTCAGAGTGAATTCCCACCCCGGACCAAGTGGAAGGATTCGTCGGACCCCGCCCTCGGACGAGAAGAGCGTGGGTCGAAATATCTCGCAGTTCGTCAAAGAGGTGATCGCCCGGTCAGAATCTGATCCGGCCTTTAGAGGCAACTAGTACCCGCTATCATAAATAGCTGATTCAGAATTGTCCGGTTCGGGGTTTGCAAGTAGTAAGAAATTTCACCGCAAAGGCGCGAAGGACGCAAAGAAAAGGAGTAGAGGGCGCTTCGCTGTGATCGGTTTGTCGCTCGGCGGGCAGCGTACATTTTGTTCTTTTCTTAGCGTCCTTCGCGCCTTCGCGGTGAAATTCATTCTTTCTATTGCGCTTCGTTCGCGCACTGTGTTGCATGCAGACGAAGCGCAATGCACGTGTCAGCGATTTTTGATACTGAGTACTAGAGCATGTTTCTGCGAATTTGAGTCGCGCTTCGATTCAGATTCACCACGAAGCCACAAAGCACACGAAGCAAATCACGGAGAGAAGATCTTGTGGGCACTACGCGCCCAAAAAACAGACTGTGAATGGGCTCAAAGGCTAACTCACCGCTGACAGCTTCGTGACTTCTTTGTGTGCTTTATGGCTTGGTGGTGAATCTGAATCACGCGCAAGGCATTTCTGATGATTCCAATCGAGCGATACGCGCTCTAGTACTCACTATCATTATTCGGTGACACGGAAGATGCAAAAAGGCTTTGACGCGAAAGCTTTAAGAAGCGAAAGGCAAGGCGATGCCTCTTCTGAATTTGGCCAATAGCAGTTCCGATGCTGCACCGGGTGCGCTGACGAGGCGCTTCGGGTCACAGCGACAATCCTTGGCGTCACTCTAAGTTAATTATGGAAGCGCGCGAATGACGGCTTCTGCGCCGGGGAGCAGCGCGTCGTCGTCTGTGTTCTTGTTCAGCTTTGCGTTGAGGTAGAGTGTTTGCGTGAAGGCGTTGAGGTTGTGAAGGCGGGCGAGGCCCTGTTGCGACGTGTAGGCCTCGTTCCAGGAGGCGAGCGGTGCGGGCGCGGCCACTTGCGCGAGCCATGCGGTCCATTCGGTCTCGCTGAACTGATTGCGCTGGGCGATATAGAGAATGGGGGCGGCGAGGCGTTGGGGTTCGCCGAAAGTGTAGGAATGGCTGGGTGGTGAAATCTGCGAGGCGATGGCGTCGCGCAGGCGTTGCAGGTCTGGCTTGGCGTGGGCCGGGTTGAGCGCCAGTTGCAGTATCAGATCGGCGCCGTGGGCGATGCCGTGGCGCCAGCCTTCACGATCATCGAAGCCGCGATAGTCGCGCACGTTGGTGAGGTAGGTGACGCCGGCCGTGAGCAGGCGGGCGCGGCGTTGCGGCGGGAGAAACGACTTGATGCGGTCGGCGCGGGCAATTTCGGCGAGCGCCAGTGCGGCGAAGGGGCGTTCGAAGCCGGCACCTTCGGGAGCGGTGAGGCGCGCTTCGAGGTCGTCTTGCAGGGACAGCATGGTGCCGTCCGTAAGCAGGCGGGCGCGCAGGAAATGGAACAGCGCTTCGTAGGCGATGCCGTCGCGCAATGCGGGGTCGGGTGCGGCGAGGCAATCGGTGAGGGCGCGGGCGAGGGCGTTGCGCGCGGTGTCATCGGCGATGGTCCACTTCGCCACCTTGAGCGCATCGAGTTGGACGCGGCTGTAGCCTGCGGGCGGGCAGGTGGCGAGGGCTGAGGTGCTGGTGGCGAACTGCGCGGAAAGCGCCGTGGCCGTCACAACAAGCATTCGCATGGTCTGCATGGTCACTCCCCCTGTCGGTGCCAGATTATCCAGTCAGCGGCGTCAGGTCTTTCACGAGGCCGTGATGCGGCCCGGTTTGGCGGGGGGGGCTTGACAGGCGCGTTGTTGTTCATTATATGTTCCGTTGGCGGGTGGCTTATATATTTCGGTGGTGATTTTCGTCCGGCGGGTGGTCTGCCGGGCGCTGCGACTTGACATTGTGGCAGGCGTTTTTTCGAACGGCGGTCGCCGCGCCGGGAGAATAGCGTCTCGTTGGTCCATAGGACAATTGAGACAGGACAAACAGGACAGTGTTTTAGGACAGTGTTCGATGTCCTGTTTGTCCTGAAATTCGTGGCTGAAATCTGCTGGTTTTTCTCGGGATTAGGACAGGCGGCGGTGCTAAATTGGTGCGATCCAGGCGAATCAGCGCCTTTTGGGCTTACAATGGACGGGGCATGGGCGGGATAGCGCCTCCAGTGATCGTGGTTGGAAACGAGAAGGGCGGGTCGGGCAAATCGACCGTCGCTATGCATCTGGTTGCGGGCCTTATGGCTTCGGGCTTGCGGGCGGGGGCGATCGATCTTGACCACCGCCAGCAGAGTCTGTCGCACTTCTTCGCCAACCGGGCGCAGTGGGCCGAGCGGCAGGGGAGGGCGGTGGCACTGCCCAAGCTGATCACGCTGGCGCCGGAGTCGACAAGTTTCGAGTTTGCGGTTTCTGAATTGGGTCAGGAAAGCGATGTCATTGTTGTCGACTGTCCGGGGGCCGATACGGCGCTGGGCCGGGTGGCGCATGCTTGTGCCTCGATCATCGTGTCACCGCTGAACGACAGTTTTGTCGACTTCGCTTTGCTGGCGAGCGTCGATCCGGAAACATACGAGGCCAAAACGCCCAGCATCTACGCGGAGTTCGTTTGGGAGAGTCGCAAGCGCCAGATGATCGAGCGGCGGCGGACCATCGACTGGCTGGTGGTGCGCAACCGGATGTCGGCCATGGAGACGCACAACAAGAGGCGGGTGACGCAGGCTTTGACGAAGCTGTCGCAGCGCATCGGGTTTCGCCTGGCACCGGGCTTAAGCGAGCGGGTGGTGTATCGCGAGCTGTTTCCCAAAGGGCTGACGGTGCTCGATTTGATGGAAGGCAAGACGCGCGGGATCACGATGAGCCAGGTCGCGGCACGGGCCGAAGTACGCGGGTTGATCGCGGCACTACGCTTGCCGCAGTTTGCGAAGGTTGCAGCCGCCGGTTAGCGGACGGCGATCGGCAGGCTGGCGCGCGAGGTCGCTTGATCCCAGGCGCCATCGGTGACCACCAGGCAGCTGACGCCGCGCTTCTGGATTTGGTCGCAGAGGGTTTCGGCTTTCTTTGGTGTGAAAGCCCCGAAGCGCACGCGGAAAAACGTGTCGCCGTTGACGTCGAGTGCCACGATCGCACTGGCGGCACTAGCCAGCAAATCGCGCATCTGAACGCGAACGCTGTTCAACTGGGTTTCTGCGTTGTCGCGCGAAGAGTGGGCGCCAACCTGTATGCCCCATGCGCCGCCAGTCACTGGCAGGCCGCGGCGCGTCTGATCTGCGGTGTCGCCTTGTCCGTATTCACGCGGTGAGGAGGCCAGCGATGCCATGTTTGCTGGTTGGGCGTTGGCCTGGGAGATGATGCCGGATGATCCGGATGGTGCGGCGGCTTGCGGCTGGGGCCGGGATTCGGTGGCGCGCTCGGTTGCTTCGGCGGCTGCAGCTTCATCGTCATCCAGGACCAGCGGCGACATGGCAATGACCACAGGTGCCAGGCGTCCGAGGCCCAGCTTTGTGAACTCCGACTCGAGCAGTTGGGCGGTCATGACATCGCGTTCGCGGGCCGAGCGTCCACCCATGACGATGGAAATCAGGCGCGTGCCCTGACGGGTGGCGGAGCTTGCCAGATTAAATCCCGACATGCGGGTGTAACCGGTCTTCAAGCCGTCAGCGCCGTCAAAGAAGCGCAAAAGGTTGTTGTGGCCGGCGTAGCTGCGGCCGCCCCAGACGAAGCTCTGCAGGCGGAAATAGGGATAGAATTCGTTGAAATCTCCGATCAACCGGCGGCTTAAGATGACCAGGTCGTTGGCGGTTGAGCGTTGGTTCGTGTCTGGCAGGCCGGAGGCGTTGACGAAGGTGGTGCGCGTCATGCCAAGTTCGCGCGCCTTTTGCGTCATCTTGGCCGCGAATTGATATTCGCTGCCACCGATGTGTTCGGCGACAATGACCGCGACGTCATTGGCGGAGCGTACGATCAAGGCTTTGATGGCCTCTTCGACGGTCAGCGTTTCGCCCGCATCTATGCCAAGTTTGGTCGGGTCTTGCGAGGCCGCATACGCCGAGGCTGTCATTCTTGTGGAGAGGGAAAGGTTGCCGCGGTTGATCTGCTCAAACAGCATATACAGCGTCATCATTTTTGTGAGCGATGCTGGATAGCGGGTATCGTTCGACATGCGCTCATGCAAGACGCGGCCACTGTTGGCATCAACGACGACAGCGGCGAATTTTTCGACGTAAGGTTCGGGCGCACGATAATGGCGCACGCGTTTCTTTTTGCGCGCGGCATCGGCGGTTGCGACCGACAACACAATGCCAAGTATCACCAGCATTGATATCAAAAGTCTGAGTGGCCGCACGCGCCCTACCATCTTCCGTACTCAGTCCTACAATAAAGCGCAGACCTGAACTTTCACCGATGCCACCTTGGCCGACAACAAGTCCGGCAGTTTGTCAGATTTTTCCGGTTTGGAAAGTGTTAACATGGCCAAGAATTCCGCCTCAAGGGTTAAGCACTCATTCAATCGACTCCTGCCAGCGTATCTTGAACGCATTTCCCGTTGCTGTTTGGTTAACAAAAGATGTGTGCAAGCGCACAATATTTTGTGCGACGCACAAATTTTACTTGACATTCGTGGCATTATAGCTCACATACCTATCATGTTGCAGTGCAGCATTTGGTATCGCCGACAAAAATTGACGGTTAATGCAAAATGCGGCGAAGCGATTTGATCAGGAACACTGGAATGGCCCGCACGAGCACTCAAAAGTCGGCAAGCGAGGCTAAGGAGCACGTCATGAAAAACGGAAACGAGGCAATGAAAAGTGGATTTGAGACAATGACCAAGTCATTTGAGAAGTTCTCGGGCTTTGGAAAAGAAAATGTCGAAGCCTATATGCAGGCCTCGACCGCCTTCGCCAAAGTTTTTGAGCGCATCAATGGAGAGATTTTCAATTTCTCCAAACAGCAAGTTGAAGACGGCGTCGCCGCTTTCAAAGCTGTGTCGGGTGCCAAGAGTGTTCACGAAGCGTGGGAAGTCCAAAGCGATTTCGCAAAATCTGCGCTTGACGCCTATGTCGCACAAGCCACGAAAATGAACGATCTTTGGATGGGCGCGGCCAAGCAGGCTGCTGAGCCGTTCAGCTCGCGCTTTGCGGAATTCACAGAGAAAATGCAAGATATTCGTACGCCGTTCGCGCGCGCTGCCGAGTAATTTTCAGGCATTAGAGTTGGTTGAAAGGGCTTGGAGGCTGCTGTCTCTGAGCCCTTTTGCTTTCGGCGCCAGGCGGTTAGACTGACGTGCATGACAGCACAGCAACGCATCGATTTTGCGGCACTCAAGCGCCCGCGCACGCCCAATACGTTTCTGATGGCACCGGAGGGCTTTTGCCCTCTGGCGAAGATCGACGATGTGTCAGCAGTGTATAGCGTTAGGGCGAAAAAGTTGCGGCAGGAATTCCTGGGTGCCGCCATTGCCCAAAAACGGGTTACACACTCTTTCGCAGACGAGGCCGGACTCTATGACGATTTCATTGTGCGCTCAGCGTTGTTTGGATTTCCCGACCATGTGTCGGTAAAATTTCTGGACGTGAAGGGCGGGAAATCGACCCTCGCCATTTATTCGCGGTCGGTCTATGGCCGGTCGGATCTTGGGGTTAACCGGACCCGCACTTTGGCGTGGATGGCGCTTGTCAACAGTAGCGTCAAGCCGTTGGTTCCCTAGATTCCTAGCCCGGTCACAACTTGGTCCTTTCAATTCGGCTGTGGCATCTTATTTAATGTTCTCAACAGATTGCCATCAAACACGGAAGACTTTGCGGCCAGCATGACGAAGCAAAACGGTGATCGCGACGGGCAGGGACCCTCGACCGGTCTTGTCACAAAGACGCGGCCCAAGACCAAAAAGCCAAGCCTTTACAAGGTGCTTATGCTAAACGACGACTACACGCCGATGGAGTTCGTCGTTCATGTGCTTGAGCGATTTTTCAATAAAGGGCGCGAGGATGCAGAAGTCATTATGCTGGCGGTGCACCGGCAGGGGGTGGGCGTTTGCGGGGTCTACACCTACGAAGTTGCAGAAACCAAGGTTGCACAAGTGATCGATTTCGCACGGCGGCATCAACATCCATTGCAGTGCACACTTGAAAAGGAATGATAGACTGGTCCGGTACTAGGGGCGCGCACGTTTACGAAAGGCAGAACGAGTGGCGAGTTTTTCCAAATCCCTGCAGAGCACGCTCCATCGTGCAATGGCGCTCGCCAATGAGCGCAATCACGAATATGCGACGCTTGAACATTTGCTCCTGTCCCTGATCGAAGATCAGGACGCCATCGCCGTGATGCGGGCGTGCAGCGTGGATGTCGATGCGCTCAAGCGGACACTGGCGTCATATGTCGACACGGATTTGTCGACACTGGTCGTTGATGACGGCGAAGATGCCAAACCGACGGCGGGCTTTCAACGGGTTGTCCAGCGCGCCGTCATTCATGTTCAATCGTCGGGGCGCGAAGAGGTGACTGGCGCGAATATTCTGGTCGCCATTTTTGCCGAGCGCGAGAGTCATGCTGCCTATTTTCTGGGTGAGCAGAATATGACGCGCTACGATGCCGTCAGTTACATCAGTCACGGTATCGCCAAGCGCCCGGGGGCCACGGAGTCGCGGCCGGTGCGTGGTGCCGATGAAGAAGAAGACGGCGAGAAAGCGGTCAAGCAAGGCACTGAAGCGCTTGAAGCCTATTGCGTCAATCTCAATGCCAAGGCGCGGCAGGGCAAGATCGATCCCTTGATCGGGCGTGAAGCTGAAGTGGACCGCACCATTCAGATTCTTTGCCGCCGGCAAAAGAACAATCCTTTGCTGGTCGGTGATCCGGGCGTGGGCAAGACGGCGATTGCCGAAGGCCTGGCGCGCAAAATTATCAACAATGAAGTGCCCGAAGTTTTGCGCGACTGCACAATCTTTTCGCTGGACATGGGGTCGCTGATTGCGGGGACACGCTATCGCGGTGATTTTGAAGAGCGACTGAAGAATGTGCTGAAAGAGCTGGAGAACTTCAAGGGCGCGATTTTGTTCATCGATGAAATTCATACGGTGATCGGCGCCGGGGCGACGAGCGGCGGGGCAATGGATGCCTCGAACTTGCTGAAGCCTGCCTTGCAGTCGGGGACTTTGCGCTGTGTCGGTTCGACGACCTACAAGGAATTCCGCCAGCACTTCGAAAAAGATCGCGCCCTGGCACGACGCTTTCAGAAAATTGATGTAGGTGAGCCCTCCATTCCCGATGCGATCAAGATTTTGAAGGGCCTGAAACCCTATTACGAGAGCTATCACAAGGTCCGCTATACCAGCGATGCGGTGAAGGCGGCGGTCGAGCTCTCGGCGAAGTACATCAATGATCGAAAGCTGCCCGATAAAGCGATTGACGTGATCGATGAGACCGGCGCGTCGCAGATGTTGCTGCCGGAAGGCAAGCGCAAGAAAGTGATCGGCGTCAAAGAGATCGAAGACGTGATCGCACGGATGGCGCGCATACCACCGAAATCCGTATCGAAGAACGACGCGGAGTCGCTGCGCGATCTTGAAATGAATATGGGCCACGTCGTCTTTGGTCAGGCCGAAGCTATCACGGCGCTGACGGCGGCGATTAAAATGGCGCGGGCGGGTTTGCGTGATCCCGAGAAGCCGATCGGCTGTTATTTGTTCTCAGGTCCCACGGGTGTCGGCAAAACGGAAGTTGCCAAGCAGTTGGCCAAAATCATGGGCGTTGAACTGTTACGCTTTGATATGTCGGAGTACATGGAGCGCCATTCGGTGAGCCGTTTGATCGGTGCGCCGCCGGGTTATGTGGGTTTTGACCAAGGCGGCTTGCTGACGGACGGCGTCGATCAGCATCCGCACTGCGTGTTGCTACTGGATGAAATCGAGAAGGCGCATCCCGATCTTTTCAACATTCTGCTGCAAGTGATGGACCACGGCAAGCTGACCGATCACAACGGCAAGAAGATCGACTTCCGCAACGTGGTGCTGATCATGACGACAAATGCGGGTGCCTCGGACGCGGCGAAAGAGTCCATCGGCTTTGGGCGCGGCAAGCGCGAGGGCGAGGATTCCGAAGCGATCAAGCGGCTATTCACGCCGGAGTTTCGTAACCGGCTTGATGCGGTGGTGCCGTTCAAGGCCTTGACCGCCGAAACGGTTGGACGGGTGGTGGAGAAGTTTGTGCTGCAGCTTGAGGCGCAGTTGAGTGACCGCAATGTGACGTTCGAGCTGTCACCGGAGGCGACGCGTTGGCTGGCTGAGCGGGGCTATGACGAAGCGTTTGGTGCGCGGCCGCTGGCGCGGCTTATTCAGGATCAGATCAAGAAACCGCTGGCCGACGAAATCCTTTTTGGCAGGCTTTTGCGCGGTGGCACTGTGCGGGTGTTGCTGAAGGACGACCAATCTGGGCTGACTTTTGACATCATTGAAGCGCCGCATTTGCCGGTCAAAGTGAAGACCAAGGGTGAAGACGCGGACAGTGACGAAGAATCCGAACCTCAAGAGCCCGAATTGGTGAAATGACGCGCGTTTGTCTGATCGTCTTTTCTTTTCTGCTCATAGCCGGACCGGCGTGGGCGGATGAAGACGTCAGTATTCGTGGAAATTTCCCGCAGTTGTTGGCGCGGGGTGAGACGACGCCGCAAATGGCCAATCGCATTGCTGTGGCCCTGATCAATCTTGACCGTTTGATCGCGCCGCCGTGCGGCAGGAAGCGGATATTTGTGTTCTCGGGCGCCGACTATGTCGATGTCGATGATTTGTCGGTGCGGGTTGACCCCGCGCTGCCTGGTGTGTGGCGCTTCGTGATTTTGGGCAAGGGGTGCTGGGCGACGCGCGTGCACAACGTCTTTGTTTTTCCGCGTGGAACGAAACCTGCAGAGATTCGCGCCGCTGCGCCGGGGCGCACGGTCGCCGGTCTCAAGTATCAACAACAAGCCATGCAGCTGGTGTTTCGTGAGGCCAATGGTATCGCCATCAGAGCGAATTGCGAGGAGGCGGCCTACCTAACCGATACGGCCGTGGCGAAAGTTCGCCGCCGCGGTCAGCCCTGGGAAGAAAATTGGTTGGCTACCGCCTGCGATATTACGCGCAAATTTCTGGTCATGTTCACGCCAAACGGCAACAAGATGCGGGTTGCGGTGGTGTTGAACGACTAAGCGCAGATGGCTCAGGAAATCAGCACCGGCGTTTCATGGATGTTGAGATTGTTGTGAATGCAGTCGCAAATGTAGTTGCCGACGTCGGCGCGGCTGATCGAGCCGTTGCGATAGTCGGCAGGCTTCAACAACACTTTGACATGACCCCGTTTCTTGCGGTTGGTCAACTGACCGGGACGTAAAATCGTCCAGTCCTTGTGGCTTTTCGCGATGAGCGATTCAGCGCGGTCTTTGTCTTCGTAGTTCCGCTTCAACATAAACGGATAGTAGATTTTTTCATGCAAGAACCCGCCCTTGCCCTTGCTGTCGCCAGCGCCGATGCCGCTTAGAAAAATCAAACGCTTTACGCCTTGCCGGTTCATCACGGTCAGGATGGTTGAGATGGCTTCGGAATACACCGTCACCCTCTCGCGGCCCGTTGGCGCGGCCAAGGTGACAGCTACGGCGTCACAGTCTTTGATCGCTTGCTCAAGCAAGAGTTCGTTGCGCGCGTCTCCTTTGTACCAGGCCAGCCGCGCGTCGGTGAGGGCTGATTGATCGGGATTGCGCGCGACGGCGGTCACCGACCAACCGCGCACGAGCGCATCTTTGACGGTTTCCAGTCCACAACCTCTACTTGCGCCAATAACAGCGATCTTGGTCATTACGTCAGGCCCTATTGCAAAGCGGCCGCTATTTTGGCTGCCAAAGATTTCAACTTTTCGAAGTCAGCTTTGTCGCGCGCGTGCAGGTTCAGGTCAATGCCGCTTGAGCGTGGAATAACGTGAAAGTGGATATGGGACACTGTTTGACCCGCGGCCGCGCCATTCAATTGTGCCAGCAATATGCCGGGAGATTTGGTTATCTGCTTGACTGCGCCAGCGACTTTTTGTGTGGTCGAGATCAAGGCGGCGGCGCCATCGCGGCTCAGGTCAAAGATGGTTTCAGCGTGCTCCTTCGGGACCGCCGCGCTCCACTTCGCGACGCTCTCGCGGCGGCGCGAGCGCATGCTCCTGCGCGTCAACGGCTCTCTCGAGCAGCAGATTGTCGAGACGACCCGCGGCCAGAGCGAGCTCCGGGATCTCTCCGCGGCGCTCGAGGCACGCGTGAAGGAGCGCACCGCCGAGCTCAACGAGACGATCGTCGAGCTCGAGACCTTCAACTACTCCGTGTCGCACGATCTGCGCGGCCCTCTCGGCGCCGTCATCAACTTCGCCGCCATCCTCGAGGAGGACTACGGCGATCGATTGGACGAGACGGGCCAGGACCACCTGCACCGGATCGCGAGCTGCGCGTCGTCCGGCGTGGCGATGATGGACGCCCTGCTCGCCTACTCGCGCAGCGGCCGCACGGAGCTATTGAAGACGAACCTCGACATGCAGCGTCTGGTGAAGGAAGTCTGCTCCGAGCTCGAGGCCAATCAGCCGCAGATCGGCGCCGTGGTGAAGGTGGGCGACCTCCCGAACGCATTCGCCGACGAGAACATGATGCGCTTCGTCTTCACGAACCTGATCGGCAACGCCTGCAAGTTCGCGCGCGAGGGCGAGCCCCCGCAGGTCGAGGTGGGCGGAAACCCCGGCTCGAACGAGACCGTCTACTTCGTCCGCGACGAGGGCATCGGCTTCGACATGCGCT
>JANOFD010000301.1:0-2665 GCA_031413455.1 Rhodobiaceae bacterium | reverse complement strand
CAGTTCAAACTGGCCTCGACCTTCGCCAAGGTGACCTATCGCGGCGAGATCACCAGCACTGCCGCTGCCACCTTGCGCGACAAGCACAATTATGTCCCCGATGTGGTGTTCGGGACGCCGGGCTGGGGCGAAATGCTGTTTCTGCGGCAGGTGTGGCCGGGGGCGCGCCACTTGCTCTATGGCGAGTTTTTCTTTGGGCCGCAGGGGCCAATGATCGGGTTTGATCGCGAGCTCAGCAAGGGCGACCTCGCCTCGCGGATCGCGGCCAGCGCCAATAGTGCCCATCTGGTGCTGTCGGCGAATGCCGCCGACAAGGTGCTGGTGGCGACGCAATGGCAGGCGCGCTCGTTCCCCGCTTACCTGCAGGAAAAGATCAGCGTCATTCACGACGGCATCGATACGGATCGCGTTTGTCCCAGCGCTGCGGCGACGGTGAAATTTCCTGAGCAGTGGAAAGAGTTCAAGACGGGCGACGAAGTGCTGACTTTCGTCAACCGCAATCACGAGCCGCATCGAGGGTTCCATATTTTCATGCGGGCGCTGCCGAAAATCCTGGAGGCCAGGCCGCAGGCGCAGGTGGTCATCGTGGGCGGCGACGAGCAGAGCTATAGCCCGCGGCCGGGCGCGAACAAAACCTGGCGGCAGGTAATGCTGGCTGAAGTGGGCGATCGGCTCGATCTTTCGCGCGTGCACTTCGTGGGAAAAATTCCCTATGCGACTTTCATCGACCTGTTGCGCGTGTCGCGGGTACACGCGTATCTGACCTATCCGTTCGTGCTGTCGTGGTCGATGATGGAAGCGATGAGTGCGGGTTGCGTGGTGATCGGTTCGCGCACGCCGCCGGTTGAGGAAGTTATTCGAGATGGCATTAACGGGCGGCTGGTGGACTTTTTCGATGTCGCGGCGTGGAGCGAGGCGCTGATCGACGCGCTGGCGCAACCGGAGAAATACGCGCATTTGCGACCGGCGGCGCGACGGACGATTGTCGAGAGCTACGACCTGCGCAAGCACTGCCTGCCGCGGCTGGTGGAGTTTGTGGAGCGGGCGTGACGATCCTTGGTTTTTGATTGGCTTGCATTCGCAGAATCACTCATGTACAAGCCGCGCCCCAATTGGAGACAGCGGATCGGGCTCGTTGATGTCCCGGCTGGCGCGGGCTGCTTTGCAGTTTCGTGTACCGTTTTCAGGCGGGGAAAAAATGCGTCCGTAGCTCAGTGGGAGAGCATCCGGTTTTACCGGAAGGTCATGGGTTCGACTCCCTTCGGGTGCTCCATGCGAATAGCTCAGTAGGATAGAGCAGAAGACTGTTACTCTTCAGGTCGTGGGTTCGAATCCCGCTACGCAAATGTCCTTGAAAAAGACATAACGCAAACTTGAGGATACCGGCCGACGTGCCCGCCACTCTTTGTTGCTGCTGCCTATCGCAGTGGTTGGGTTGGCAGGCGGATGTTCGCCCTGCCCGGCGCCGGATACCGTTGGTGAGACATGTGAGCTCCGGCTTGCATTTCATGCCAGCTCAAGGCGTTGGCCGCGAACAGACGTTGGTTACGTTGGCCGGTATTCTTTTATGAATTGAAGGAGGCTCCGCCATGCGCGGATTGTGGCACTTGACTGTTGTGGTGAAAGACGACGAGCGGGCATTGCTGACGCGCGATGGGAAGTTCGTGCGCGTGCTTGCGGCCGGGCGGCATCGCTTGTTCGATCTGCTGCAGCGCCTTAGCGCCGAGACGTTCAAGATCGTTCGCGGCGAGTTCGCGTGGGACCGTTATGCGACGCTGGCCGCGACCGACGTGCGCGTTGCGGGTGAAAACTTTGTGCCGGTGCAAACGGGCGCGGGCGAGATCGCCGTTGTGTCATTCGACGGGCAACCGGTGCATTTGATGACACCGTGGCAGTCGCGTGCCTTCTGGCGCGGCGTGTCGAAGGTCGAGGTCGAGCGCATCGATGCGAAGGCAGCGTTGCGGGTGGAGAAGAAGCATCTCGACAAGCTTGATGCGGCCCGGACCACGGCGGTCGTGCAGGCCGTCGTTGAGACTCATGAGACGGCGCTGGTGTTTGTCGACGGTCAGTTCCACGAGGAACTGAAGGCCGGACGGCATGCGTATTGGAACGTGGATCGTACCGTGCGCATCCAGAAGCTCGACCTGCGTCCGCAGGCGCTTGAGATCACGGCGCAGGAGATTCTGACG
The DNA here is from genome assembly GCA_031413455.1 of Rhodobiaceae bacterium. Taxonomy (GTDB): domain Bacteria; phylum Pseudomonadota; class Alphaproteobacteria; order Micropepsales; family Micropepsaceae; genus SZUA-430. Next base: position 476 of record JANOFD010000301.1, on the reverse strand, counting down.
AAGGACCGCGTGTCGGTGCGCCTGACGTTGACGGCGTTCTGGCGCGTTGTCGATCCGCGCAAGTCTATGGCGGGTTCCACCGACGTGGCGCAGACGCTCTACAAGGTGACGCAGTTTGCGATCCGTGAGGCGGTGGCGGCGCGTACGCTGGACGAGATACTGGCGGCGCGTGACCGGCTCGATGCCGAGGTGCGCGAGTTTGTGTCCAAGCGCACGGGTGAACTTGGGGTCGTCGTCGATGAGTTGGGCGTGAAGGATGTGATCCTGCCCGGCGAGATCCGCGAGCTGATCAACAAGGTGGTGGAAGCCGAGCGCGTTGCGAAAGCCAACTCGATCCGGCGCCAGGAAGAGACGGCCTCGACGCGTTCGCTGCTTAACACGGCCAAGCTGATGGAAGACAACAAGCTGCTGCTGCGGTTGAAGGGTACCCCTCCGCCGAGCACCGCCTTGCAGTGAAGTCTCCGGCCTGACGTGAT
>JANOFD010000300.1:0-1835 GCA_031413455.1 Rhodobiaceae bacterium | reverse complement strand
GTTTCAAGTTCTTTGGCTACGCGCTGGGCCATCACTATATTTTCGGCGAGCACAAACCTGGCCGCACTGACATCTGGAAGGCGTTTGAATCTGTCAAAGACGCGATGCCATCAAATGCCGGCGCCGGTGGAATCGGCACGCCAGACACCATGCGCCGGCATCTGCAAGGCTTTGCCGAGGCGGGCGTCGATCAGGTGTCGTTTATTCAGCAAGGCGGACGTAATCGGCACGAGCACATTTGCGAGGCGCTGGAACTGTTTGCCCGCGACGTGATGCCGGAATTCAAGGATCACAGCGCTTCGAAATTGGCACGCAAGCAGGAAGAACTCGCTCCCTTTATCGAAAAAGCCTTTGCGCGCAAAAAACGAACGAAGGAACTGACCGACGACGAAATCCCCAACGTCATTGCGTTGGGCCGCCAGATCACCCAACCGCTTACGCCTGCCGAACAGGAATCCCGCAGGGCCTGGTCCGAACGCAGCGCGGTGCCGCTTGAAGATCCAGCAAAAAAACTGGGCAAAGGCGCGGCAGAGTAAATGCTCTACTCCGGCCCTTGCTAGACACCGCGTCCATAACCATCTAATCGCCATTGCATTCGGGCATGTTAGTCTGGACAGGACCACCTTTGAGTCGGCAGGAGACGGTTGAAATGGACGGCTACGGTTTATGGATTGTTTTGGGTGTCGTTGTTTTGCTCATTGTGTGGATCATTTCGATCTACAACGGCCTTGTTGCCATGCGCCAGCGTGCCAATCAGTCTTTTGCCGACATCGACGTTCAGCTTAAGCAGCGCCATGACCTGATCCCCAATCTCGTAGAGACCGTGAAAGGTTATGCGGGTCATGAAAAGAGCACGTTCGAAGCCGTTGTCCAGGCGCGCAACTCTGCGATGGCTGCCCACGGTCCAGCGGCGCAAGCCCAAGCCGAGAACATGTTGTCCGGTGCTTTGCGCCAACTCTTTGCCTTGTCTGAGGCATATCCGGATTTGAAAGCCAGCGCGAATTTTCAGCAATTGCAACGCGACCTCAGCGACGTTGAAAACAAGCTTTCCGCCGCCCGCCGCTTCTTCAACAATGCGGTCTCTGAACTCAACGCGGCCATCGAGTCATTTCCAGCTGTCCTGTTTTCACGGGCGTTGGGGTTCACGCATCGCGAATTTTTCGATGTCGGCGAGGGAGATCGCAAGACGCTCGACACGGCGCCGCAAGTTAAGTTCTAAGCCAAGCGACCGGCGTCAGGAATTATGAGCGAGTCTTACGGGCTCTACTCCCATATCCGGGCCAACCGGACACGTTCGGTGATTTTGATCGGCGGGCTGTTTTTTCTTGTCTATCTGCTTGTTTTTGCCTTCGTGCTGGCCTTCAACGGATTCATGATTGGCGATGAACCGCTGGACACCATTCTCTCAGAATCCATTGCCCAGTTTTTGTGGTTGTCACCGTGGACCACGATCGCCAGCATTCTTTGGATTTTGGTTGGCTATGGGTTTCATCAACGCATGATCGACATGTCAACGGGTGCCAGGGATATCTCACGCGATGAAGAACCCCGGGTGTACAATCTACTTGAAAATCTATGTATCTCACGCGGCATCACAACACCGCGATTGCAAATTATCGACACCGATGTGCTGAATGCGTACGCCTCGGGTATGCACGAAAAACAGTATAAAATTGCTGTCACGCGCGGCCTTGTTGACGCGTTGGACGATCAGGAACTCGAGGCCGTGCTCGCGCATGAACTCACACATATCCGTAATGGCGACGTGAAACTTATGGTCATTGCTGTCGTGATTGCTGGGGTCATTACTTTGGTGGGCGAATTGGTATTTCGCA
>JANOFD010000299.1:0-1921 GCA_031413455.1 Rhodobiaceae bacterium | reverse complement strand
CCACGGTGGCCTTTTCGTTGTAGCCGGCGACGTAGCCGGCATAGAAGCCGACGTCGAAGGCGCTGAGCGAGCCCTGATAGTTGACGCCGACTTCCCAGATGTCCGACTGCTGGTCGGCCTGGTCATTGCTGTTGAAGAGGTCGTTGAAGCCCCTGGTCAGTTCGGGCGTGTACGACGCGGAAAGCTGGATGCCGATGAGGCGCGGTGAATAGTAGATGATTTTGAGCGCGTCGCCGGACGCATTCAAATCGGTGCGGATGTGGGCGCCATTGGGCTCGTACGCCGTGAAACTTGACGAGATTGGATCCTGCAGCGGGAAAGCGCGCGCGTCGTCGAGGCGATTAATTTCGGACACAGTTGGCGAGAAAATGCCCGCACTGTCGGCGGCGCCGTCTTCCAGGCCGATCGTGGCGCGGCCGAAGGCGCTTTGGATATAGAGCCAGACTTCATCGACGACATCAGGCGCGCCGTTGATATTGTCGTTGGAAAATTCGTGCTCGCTCGACTGAAAACGCAATTGGCCGCGCAAGCCGATTTCCAAGCCGCTGTCGGTGACGGTTTTGACGCGGCCCCAGGTTTTGCCTTCGGCGGCAAAGCCGTAACCGTTCAGGCTGTTGGAGGGAACTTCGGTCTGGTCGATGTAGTAGCCGGAGAGATTACCCTGCCCGCCCCAGTCGAACGACCATTCCCTCGCGGAGGCCGAGCCTGCGAGGGTGAGGAGAGATGCTGCAGTCAATACTGGCCACAAACGCGTCATCAGGAGCCCTTTACACTAAAATACCGATACTCAACTGCTCCCCCGGGCTTAGTCATGCGGTCAATCGCGGTGCCGGGTCAAGAGTTTGCTCCACCTAACGTTAGTTCAATCAATCAGTGTTGCTTGCCGATTGCACGTAGACCTCAGGTTTCGTCTGGCTTAGGACTCGCGCCGTTAAGCGTAGCGAGGCGCACAAAAATGCGTGATTGCCCGCTCGCACCAATTGCTGCACTAGCCTTTCTTCGCGTATAACGCGGCCTCACTTTGGTCAAAAGCGGGGGTTGGTTTCAGCCTTCCCGGTGTCAGGTATAGAGTTTTATCCATGAAAACCAAGTTGCTTACCGCCGGTTGTGTTGCGCTTTTGCTCGCCGGATGCAGTTCAACTCCCGAGGCGGCCAAGCCCTCGGCGGATATTCCACCGCCACCGGCTCCGGTACAGAAAGTCGAGGCGCCCGGCTCGGAGTCCGGGATGTTCAGCTGGATGGGGTCGGGCTCGAGTTCAAAGCCCGATGAGCGCAAGGGGGTGGCGGTTAACGCCTATCTGTGGCGCGCCAGTCTGGATTCACTTTCCTTCATGCCAATGGACCAGACCGATCCGTTTGGCGGCACCATCAAAACCGGCTGGCACATACCGCCGGCAACGCCGAATGAACGACTGAAGGTCTCGGTGTTTATTCTGGATTCAAGGCTGCGCGCAGAAGCGGTGCGGGTTTCGATTTTCAAAGAGATCAAAAAGCCGACCGGCGACTGGATGGAAGCAACCGTGGATCCCGATACGGTGACGAAGCTTGAGAATGTTATTCTCAACAAAGCGCGGGCACTGAAGATCCAGGACGAGTAGGGGGACGCAGCGTTCCAAACCGGATAGTCCGGCGAAGGCCGGCCGCCCTTACGCTGTAAGTGCTTTGGGCACATTCGGTGCAGACGGCCTTTTTCTGGTGGCCGCAGGCGGGAAGATCAGGCTGGCGCGTGTGCCCAGTCCAAGGTCGCTTTCGAGAGTGAACTTGCCCCCGTGAAGTTCGACCAAGGACTTCACGATCGGCAAGCCCATCCCCGTGCCCGCATGCCGGCGGGATTTGCTGTCGTCGACCTGCGTAAAGGGCTCCAGCGCTTTCGGAATGTCCGCCGGGGCGATCCCGGCACCGGTATCGGTGACAGTGATGA
>JANOFD010000298.1:0-3416 GCA_031413455.1 Rhodobiaceae bacterium | reverse complement strand
CGGGGGATTCGCGCCGCGCTATTGGCGCGCTGCAGAAAACGCTGGGTGAAAAGCGGCAGCGCTTGGCGTTTCGAGGGCCCAGTGGCGGCGCGGCGGCGAAGACGGCGGCGGCGAGCGCTCCAAAGGGCCCTCAAGTTCGGCGATGGCGTCGGCCATGCGCATCAGGATCAGGTCGGAACCCTTGGAGGTGCGGATGCGCAGATAGTGGTCCTCGGCCTGGACGGCGTAGAGCGTGCCGCCTCTGAGCTTTGGGGGCAGGCGGTCGAGGAAGCGTACGGGTGGGGTCGCTCCGCTTGGCGTAGGCGCGGCGGCGTGGGTGACGAAGCCGGGACGGTTGATCAGCATCATGATTGCCGACGCCGCGCCCGTGACGATCGCTACCTCGACGAAGAGCATCGGGAGCGAACGCGGCAAGGTGCCGAAGATCAAGACCGTATAGCCCCAAACGAGTAGCGTTCCCGGCAGCGCGACGAACGCCGTCACGATCGCCCAAACGAGCGCCTGGTTCTCGCCGATTTTCGGACGGCGCATGGTGCGCAACGCAATCGCGAAGCCCACGGTCGTGCCGACGAGGATCATCGGGATCCAATAGAAGAGACGCGTGAGCAGCGGCGCCGTGCCGGTACCGAACGCGCCGACGATGGCCAAGAAGGCGCCGGCCGCGGCGGCGGCGGCGAAGCTGTGCCAATAGGTGCGCAGGAAGGCGAGGGCGTCGAGCATCAGCGGATCTTGTTCACCTGTTCTTCGCCAAATTCAGCGCGTGGCCGTTCATGCAGTAGCGCAGGCCCGTGGGCTTCGGGCCGTCGGGGAAGACGTGGCCGAGATGGGCGTCGCAGCGGGCGCAGAGCACTTCGGTGCGGCGCATGAAAAGCGTGTTGTCGGATTTTTCGGCCACGTTTTGCTTTTCGATCGGAGCGTAGAAGCTGGGCCATCCTGTCCCTGAATCGAACTTCGTGCCGGCGTCGAATAGCGGCAGGTTGCAGCATTTGCAGGTGTAGGTGCCCTTATCCTTCGCGTCGTGGTTCGGGCCTGTGAAGGCGCGCTCGGTGCCGTGCTTACGCGTGATGTGGTATTCCTCTGCCGACAATTGCGCGCGCCATTCGGCGTCTGTTTTCGTGATTTTTTCCATGCTCTTGCTCCAATCGATCTCTCACCCCTACCGGGTGAGAGATGGCGAGGTAAGGTATGAGTTCAATAGCTCATGGATAGACCAAGCTGATCGTTTCGGCGATGCAGGCGGGGCGGTCTTGGCCCTCGATTTCGATGGTGATTTCGTTCGTCATCTGCATGCCGGGGCCTTTGGGTTCGGCGGCGAGCAGTTTCGATCTGGCGCGCACGCGAGACCCCGTGGGCACCATGTTGGTGAAACGCACCTTGTTCGAGCCGTAATTGATGCCGCGGCTGACGCCTTCGACGGACGAAATTTTCGAGGCCAGCATCGGGATCAAGGACAGCGTCAGATAGCCGTGCGCGATGGTGCCACCGGTCGGCAGTTCGCGTTTGGCGCGTTCGACGTCGACGTGAATCCATTGATGGTCGCCGGTGGCGTCGGCGAACTTGTTGACCCGTTCCTGGTCGATTTGCACCCACTCCGACACGCCCATTTCCTCGCCTACGTGTTTTGCAATCTCTGCGTATTTGATCACTTTCATGTTGTCGCTCCTTGTTGCGGTTGATCGATGAGAGCGCGCACGCGCGCGTGAATGTCGTCGAGATAGGTGTCGTTGACGCCGGCGCTGGTCAAGGCGGCGACGGTGCGGAAGAGGTAGTCGCGGTTGGTGCCGAGATGGCCTTCGGCCCTGGCGATGCGGGCGGCCTTTTCGTTGGCGCTCAAGCCCGGCAGATAGCGTGGGTGGGCGGTGTTCATCACGAAGGTGACGCCGCGGACGTGTTGCGCGCCCAGGTCGATATCGACCCAAGTTGGAATGTAGGCGCCCGACAGCATCTCGCGCATCCAGAGGATTTTGCTTTCGCTCTCGACATGTTCGGGCGCGATGCGGTGGGCGATGCCAGTGCAGCCTTCGCCGGGCACCAGGCACAGCATCAAGCCCGGATTGTCGGGCATGGCTCTACCGAACATCAGGCGCATGCAGAAGCTGCGGCTGAAACCATCGACGCGCGCGGGAAGGCTTTCGGCGACCTGGATCGCTGGGTTCCACATCAACGAGCCATAACCGAAGACCCAGAGGGCGGCGCCGTGCACATGTTGCGCCATCACTTCGGCGCGCGAATTTTGGCGGTCCTCCTCGGAGAGGAATTGCGCGTCGCCGAATTGTTTGGCGAGTTGTGCATAGGCGGCGATGCGCTCGGGCGTGAAATCCTGGCGTGCGAGCATGCCGTCCGGGCCCGAAGGCTGGAGCGGCGGCGGCGCCTTGTCAGACGATTTTTGAGTCACGGTTGCCCCAATAACGGTCGCGGACCAGACGCTTGTACAGTTTGCCGGTCGGGTGACGCGGCAACTCGCGGTCGAAATCGACGCTGCGCGGGCATTTGATCTGGGACAGGTGCTCGCGGCAATAGGCGATGAGCTCGGCGGCGAGTGCCGGTGTCGCGTCGGCCCAGTTCATCGGCTGGATTACGGCTTTGACTTCCTCGCCGAAATCCTCGTTCGGCACGCCGAAGACGGCCACGTCGGCGACCTTCGGGTGGTTGATCAGGACGTTCTCGGCTTCCTGGGGATAGATGTTGACGCCGCCGGAAATAATCATGAAGGCCTTGCGGTCAGTCAAATAGAGGTAGCCGTCCCTGTCGATGTAGCCGACATCGCCGAGCGTCGACCAACCTTTGTCGTTGCGCGCGTCGGCGGTTTTCTTTGGGTCGTTGTGATAATGAAATTCTGGCCCGTTTGCGAAAAAGATCGTGCCGGGTTCGCCGGTGGGGGCGTCGTTGCCGTCTTCGCCGACGATATGCAGTTCGCCGAGCAGCGACTTTCCGACTGAGCCCGGATGGGCGAGCCATTCTTGCGAGGTGATAGCGCAGAAGCCATTGCCTTCGGTGCCTGCGTAATATTCGAAGATGACCGGGCCCCACCATTCGATCATTTGACGTTTGATCGGGATGGGGCAGGGGGCGGCGGCGTGGATAGCGACTTTCATCGAGCTGACGTTGTATTTGATGCGCGCTTGTTCGGGCAGTTTGAGCATACGGACGAACATTGTGGGTACCCACTGGCTGTGGGTCGCTTTGTGCTTTTCAATTTGGCGCAGTGCTTCTTCGGGATCGAAGTGTTCCATGACGATGCACGTGCCGCCCAGGCGCTGGACGGTCATGTTGTAGCGCAACGGCGCCGCGTGATATAGCGGCGCGGGCGAGAGATAGGTCGTGTTCTCGTCGAACTGATAGACTCAAACCGGCGAAGATCAGCGATCCCACCGATCCCAAGATCGCCCACCTCATCGGGCTCAACCTCAACAAGG
>JANOFD010000297.1:0-6299 GCA_031413455.1 Rhodobiaceae bacterium | reverse complement strand
CCTTCGTTCTCGACGCTTCAGGCGCCGACAACTGGGAACAAAAACCCTACATGCCCTATTACCTGACCGCGCCCTGGTACGAAGACGGCAAACCCGCGACATTGCCGAAGGATTTCTACTCGTCGAAATTCATGATCGATCAAATGATCAGCTACCTCGAAACCGGCGCCAAAGACCCCTCCCCCTTCTTCGCCTACATCGCCTTTCAGGCTGTGCACATTCCCGTCCAGGCGCCACGAGAATTCACCGCGCATTACGAGGGCAAGTTCGACGAAGGCTGGCATAAACTCCGCGAAGCGCGCTGGGCACGGGCAAAAGAATTGGGCTTGATCCCCAAAGATGCACCACTCGCCGCCTTGCCCGACACAATGCGCAAATGGGAAAGCCTTTCGGCGGCAGAAAAGAAAATATATGCCAAAAGCATGGCCGTCTATTCCGGCATGCTGGAAGCGATGGACCACCACATCGGCCGCCTGATCACACACCTGAAAGAGCGCGGCCAGTTCGACAACACAATCTTTGTTGTCACATCAGACAATGGTCCCGAACCCAGCGACCCCGTTCACGCACCGGGCATGAACATCTGGATGCCGCTGAACGGCTATAGCTGGGACATCGAAAACCTTGGTGAAAAAGGCAGCTTGAACTTTATCGGTCCCGAATGGGCAGCGTCAGTGGCAGCACCAGGCAAGCTCTTCAAATTCTACACGACGGAAGGCGGCATCCGAGTGCCTTTCATCATCTCTGGCGCTGGTATCCCCGCCACACAAAAGCCGGCCGCGCCGGTCTTCGTCACCGACGTGACACCTACAATCCTGGACTTTGCCGGCGTCAGCATCGCGTCCGCCAAAGACACCATGACAATCACCGGCCAAAGCCTGCGCCCGCTTCTGGAAGGCAAAGTTGAACGCGCCCACGCAAGCGATGCCACGAATGGTATCGAAGTCGCGGGCAACGCAGCACTCTTCAAGGGTGATCACAAGATCTCCCGCAATGCCGCGCCTCACGGCGATGGCAAGTGGCACCTTTATGATCTCACCAAGGATCCCGGCGAAGTCAACGATCTGTCGTCAATTGAGCCTGAACGCCTCGCGACCATGATCGAAGACTACAAAGCTTACGTGAAAACCATGGGCGTGCTCGAGCTCCCGCCCGGCTACAACGTTCAACGCCAGATCGCGAAAAACATCGTCGCCCGCCAATTCGCGGCATACTGGTGGGTGCTGGTACTTCTGGCGCTGGCACTCTCGGGCCTCGGCGTGGTGCTATGGAGGGTCATGCGCCGGCGTCGGACTGAAACAACATCACAGATCCGGATGCAGTAACGAAAACCCGCTCGCGGCCTCATACGCGGCACCCGCCGACAGCAGCCTCGCCTCACCAAGCTCCGGCCCAATCAGTTGGAAACCCAGCGGTGCGCCTTCCGCTGACCGCCCCATCGGCAATGTCAGCGACGGCACGCCTGCGAGATTGAAGGGCAGAGTGAAGCGCATGAAACCCGCCGATGTCAGCGGCGGAGCATCTTCCATGGACTTCATTGCAGCAACCGTCATCGGCGCCACGGGAATGACCGGAGCGACCAACATATCGCAATGCCCAAACAACCGCGCCAGTCGTCCCCGAAACTCGCGCCGCCAGATCGCAACAGCCGCATAGTCGGCAGCCGTCGTTGCGTGCCCCACATCGAGAAGCGCACTGTAAACCTTGCTGTATTTCGCACGCTGCGACGGATAGGTCTTGGCATGGGAAACAGCCGCCTCGACCATCGCCGAAGCTGCCGCCCGCACCAGTATCGCCTCAACATCGGGCACTTGCACCTCAACAATGGTGGCACCAGCCCCCTCCAGCGTCGCAAGTGCAGCACTCAGCGTCGCCGCCATTCCCGGATCAATGCCGCCGAGCGAATACACCGGATCAACGCCAATCCTGACACCTTTCAGATTTCCCTGCCGCGCCGCACCCACCCAATCATCGGCAGGCTCATCGCGCGAAGTCGGATCAAACGGATCAGCACCTGCCATTTCTGCAAACATCAACGCCGCATCGAGCACCGAACGCGTCATCGGCCCTACATGATCGAGAGTGTCCGACAACGGAAAAACGCCATGCCGGCTAACGCGTCCCCAAGTTGGCTTCAAACCTACAAGATGATTGCACGCCGAGGGATAGCGGATCGAACCCGCTGTATCGGTGCCGATCGCACCATAAGCCATCCCCGCCGCAACCGATACACCCGAACCGCTAGACGACGAGCCTGACCATCGGTTCGGCACCCACGGATTTACCGGCCAAGGAATGTCAGGATGGTGCGTTCCCCACGCGCCTTCAGTCAACTGAGCCTTGCCAACGATAATCGCGCCCGCCTGCTGCAGCCGCGAAACAACGGTCGCGGTGTCCCCAGGCTTGAACCCCGTCGAAAAGAACCCGCCAGCCCGCGTCGGCGCACCGGCCATTGCGCACAAGTCCTTCACCGCCACAGGGACACCATGCAACGGTCCCAGTTTTCCGCCGCCTGCCTTGCGGGCATCAGCCGCCTTCGCTTCGTTCAAGGCCTCGTCAGCGCGCAGATGCGCGAAGGCGTGAAGGCGCGGCTCCAAACGCCTAATGCGTTCGATCGTGTGGCGTGTTACCTCCTCAGATGACAGTGCACCCGACGCAATATCCGCAGCCACACTGGCAAGACTGCGATAGTGCAAACCTGGATCGCTCATTCCGCGCCTCACCCGAACCGCGCCAGACGCCCGTGAATGATTTCGTGCGCCTCAGCCATGATCCGGTCGATGAGTTCCTTGCAGGTCGGGATGTCGTTGATCAGCCCCACCACCATTCCGCACGACCAGGCGCCGGCCTCCATTTCGCCGTCAGTCATCACTTTGGGATAGACGCCGGCCACCTCGCCAAAAATATCCTGGAACTTGATGTTGGCGCCCAGCGCCTTTTCCTTCTCCAGCAGGCGCTCGACCGCGGAATTCTTCAGCACGCGCTCGGTATTGCGCAACGGCCGCATGATCAGCCGCGTATCGAGCTCAGACGCTGCCACAATCGCATCCTTCACATTCTGGTGCACGGGCGCCTCTTTCGTCGCCATGAACCGTGTCCCCATGTTCATGCCTTCCGCACCCATGGCCAGCGCCGCCACCAGCGAGCGGCCATCCGCCATACCGCCTGAAGCGACAAATGGAATTTTCAACTCATCTGCGGCGCGCGGCAGCAGGATCATGTTGGGAATATCGTCTTCCCCCGGATGCCCGCCGCATTCAAAACCGTCCACCGACACCGCATCGCATCCCACCGCTTCCGCCTTCAGCGAATGGCGCACCGACGTACATTTGTGGATGACCTTGATGCCGTTCTCCTTCAGAGCCGGAAGATATTTTTGCGGATTGTTACCTGCCGTCTCGACGATCTTCACCCCGCCTTCGATGATCGCCTTGATGTAACCGGGATAATCAGGCGGCGTCACGGAGGGTAGAAACGTCAAGTTCACGCCGAAGGGCTTGTCCGTCATTGAGCGGCACCGTTCGATTTCCTTTGCCAGCAACTCCGGCGACCGTTGCGTCAGGCCCGTGATGATCCCAAGTCCACCGGCATTGGAAACCGCCGCCGCCATCTCGGCAAAACCCACAAAATGCATGCCCCCCTGAATGATGGGATGCTTGATGGCGAACATTTCAGTGATGCGGGTTTTCATGGGGTCGATCCTTCGTTGCAATAGCCGTTCGCCATTTCAATGGCATGGCAAAGCCCGAAGGTCCAGCGTCGCCCCGCTTTTCGCTAGCATCCTTTTACGTTATGGCGAGGTGAAAATCCGCGCAATCATCTTGCTGCCTTCAACCACGGCCCTGTCGAGTACGTTGGGCGGATCGACAAAAACAAAATCGAACACCTTGTCCTCATTCACATCGCGGTGGAGCATGACCAGGAAATGCTCGCCCTTCTTGGGGGATGTAGTTGATTTTCACCGCCACAGACTTGCTGTTCCCGCTCGGGACAAAGGCCGCACCCAGATATTTCTCTCCATCTGGTTTCCCGTTGACGATTTGATAGATCACAACCCACCCGTTCCCTTCGCTTTGAACTTCGCTGAAGGTAAAAACGGACTCCTTGCGCGTCGTGCCGGCGGCAATGATCCAATTTTTCTGACCATTGCTAAAACCAGTCAACGGCTTTGGCGCAGTCGCTGACGTTGACGCCGCAACGCCGGGATTGGACGTCAATCCGGCAGCCAGCACCGCCGAAATCATAAATTGCCACATGTCTCACCTCCTCGCGTGGCCATTACCCTAGACGAGCCAGACCAATACAACCACCCCGGTTCAACCCTTAACGCTTTTTCTTCCACCAGGGTTTCGGCGGTTTTCTCCCGCCAAGGTCCGGATCGCGTGATACTTTGCGCATCAGCTTGACGTAAGTCTGGAGCGCGGCCCCAAAATTCTCGCCATCATTGAGGGCCCTGTTCATTTGCGGATCAAAGGTGGCGTAACCCGTCTCGCGGCAGATCACCCCAAGTATCTCCCAGACTTGGGCAAAACAGGCCTCCGCCTTTGCGCCTTCATGCCAGAACGGAATCGTAAGCACTGCATAATCGTCGACCAGCTGAATTTGCACACCAAAACTGACAGCGCCCAGATCATTGATCTCAAAATATCGCGACTGGGAGCGCGTGGCGTTCTCGTACCCAAAGCGTTCCACTTCAAAGTCCGGAAATTGCGCCGCCAGCGCCTTGCCCACCCGCAGCTTGGTGGCTTCTTTGACCGCATCGATCGGCGCAAATACCGCGTCGTCTCCCTCGCGGACATTTCCATCCGGACGCGGCAGCTTAAGATCAAATGTGTAACTCATCGCAGGTCATTCTGGAGCATGACCGAACCCCCGTCGACATCAAAGTAAGGCTGGGATAGAAACCACCCATGACCAAAGACGAACTCACCGCCTGGGCACTTTCCAACGGCTGGCAAATGATGGGCGACACGCCTTGCCTGGTCCGCCCCACCAAACCAACAGATGCTATCGTGCGCATGGTATTCAAAGCCACAGTCGTTCAGATCGAAATCAAGAAGCCTTCGGGAAAATGGGACAAGGTTGCCGGCGACGCCTATGCCAAAGTCACCTTCGACGAATATGCCGAACGGCCAGAGGGTCTGGGGCTATCTTCAATCACGGGTCTGACCAAGCTCATGCAAGACAACAAAGATCGCCTGGCCTTCTCCAAACTCTAAACTTCTTCCACCTCTTGCACCCCATGGACCACCCGCAAGGCGCCCCTCAATCCCGGGGTCACAGCATAGCGGCCTGGTAACTCAAGCTCCACTTCCCGCTCGCCATTTTCAACCGGGAACACAAGCGAGATCAGCCCCTTCCCCTTCAGACCTTTGACGCGTTCGGCAATGCTCGCCAGCGGTTTTGGGTTGTCAATATAGATGCGCAAGCCCGCTCCGGTTTGCGAGGCCGCTTCGTCAAGACTTTGAACGCGAAGTATCTGCAGTTTGAGATCATCGCCATCCCACCGGGTCGCCACGTCCAGCACGACGGCGCGCCCGGGTTCCAGATATTGTCCACCTTGCGCCAGCACCTCCGCAAACACGACGGCCTCAAACATGCCAGACGCGTCTGAGAACCCAATGTGCGACATGCGCTTGTCATCGCGGGTCCGCCTGTCGGCCCGCCGGATGACGCTGCCCGCCAGCGTAACCGCGCGATCTTCGCGCCGCTTCTCTGCCGCCAGCTCCGCGTAGGGGATGCACCGCAACCGCTGCAGCGTTTGGTTGAACTCATCCAGCGGGTGGGCCGACATGTAAAATCCGATCGCACCGAACTCGCGCGCCAGCCTGTCCGGCATCGTCCATTGCTCAACGCTGGGCAGCGCGCGATCGGCCTGCTTTTCAACCTCGCCAAACATATTGACTTGCGAACTCTCCCGCTCCCGGCTGGCCATCGACGCCTCACCTAGCATCATTTCAATGGCAGCATGAACTTGCGACCGGCTGGACGTCAAACTGTCGAATGCGCCTGCCGCGACAAGGTTCTCAAGAATACGCCGGTTCACGTATTTCGCATCCACGCGCCTCGCGAAGTCGAAAATACTCTTGAAACGACCACCCGCCGTGCGCACATCGACAACATGATCCATCGCCGCGCGCCCGACATTGCGCACCGCCGCCAGTGCATAATAAATGACATCACTGCCATCCGCGCGACGCCCCGCGGTGAACAATGCACCGGACACGTTGATGTCCGGCGCCGCAACCACGATACCCAGGCGTTCGGCTTCCTGCCGGAAAATCGACAACCGTTCAGGC
>JANOFD010000296.1:0-4743 GCA_031413455.1 Rhodobiaceae bacterium | reverse complement strand
GCTGCGACTTGACAATTGAAGTGGTTTTTGAAGACGGGCCCGCTACCCGCGTGCGGGTCCTGACGTTGCGTGCGCGGCGCCGATGCCTGTGGTGGAGGCGGCGCTGTGGGAATGGGCCGGCATTCCTGGGCAGCAGCTTTTTTGTACACAACGCGAGACGACGGGAGCGCTTGGTCTGAAAGTCAGTAGGACAGGACAAACAGGACAGTGTTCTGAGACAGTGTCCTGTGTCCTGTTTGTCCTGAAAATGCTGGCGGAAACGAGCCGCTTTTTCCGGAAGATAGGACACGAGGCGGCTTGATTTCGGCTAGGAATGCTGGACTTCATGGCGGTTAGCGGGCAAGCCATGGGCGTTGCAGCAAAACTGGTGAGGATTCGGGAATGAACGGACCCAGCGCTTCGGGCTCTCATGATTGGTTGGCGAGGGCCAGCGCTACATTAGGGAACCGCAAGACGGTTTCGATGATCGCGCTGGGGTTTTCGGCGGGGCTGCCGTTTGCGCTTTTGACGGGCACCATCAATGCCTGGTTCAGTGCGGCCCATGTCGATCTGGCGACGATCGGGGTGCTGTCTTGGATCGGGTTGGCCTATGCCTTCAAGTTTTTGTGGTCTCCAGGGGTTAATCTGATGCCGCCGTTTCCGTTCGCGCGATTCGGACGGCGGCGGGGTTGGATATTGCTGTGCCAGTGCGTGATCGCCGCGTGTATTTTCGTGATCGCCTCGCAAGAGCCTGGAACGGGGCTTGGGGTTATGGCACTGGCGGCGGCGGTCGGGGCGTTTGCTTCGGCCACCCAGGACATGTCGATTGATACCTGGCGCATCGAGGTTGCCGATACGGCCACGCCCATTGATTTGCTGTCGGCGGTTTACCAGTTTGGCTACCGGATCGCTGCTTTCATCGGCGGCGCGGGCGCTTTGTTTCTTGCCGATACCATGCCGTGGAATATGGTGTTTGGCGTCGGCGGCGGTGTCATGCTTTTGGCGACCTTTGGCGCGTTGGCCGCGCCCGAACCCGAACTTCGCGACATTGAAAATCAAAGCTCGAAAACGGCGAGCCTTTCGTCCCCACATTTAAGAGCCGCCGTCGTCAGTGCGGTGATGTTGGCCTGGGCGTGGGCTGGAATCGTTTTGATATCCTTCATGGTGGGCGCGGTGACGGCGGACACTCCCCCGGACGCGAAGGCTTTCACCAGCACGTACGGCCCGATCATTGTGATTGCGACGGTGATTTTTCCCTGCGTGCTTGCGGCGCTGATCGCGCACTGGCGGCCGACGACGTCGCTGCTGTCGGGCGTGACGTTTCCTGGTTTTGTTTTGGGCGCTACGGACAGGTTGTTCAGCGCCATCGTCGAGCCGTTCATCGAGCTGATGTCGCGGCTTAAATGGGCGGCGGTTTTGGTGCTGGTGCTTATTTTGAGTTACCGGCTGACCGACGCGGTTTGGGGACCGTTTGCCTATCCGTTCTATTTGGGCGAACTGCAATACACGAATACGGAAGTGGCGTTGGCCTCAAAAACTTTCGGCGTGCTCATGCTGATCATTGGCATTTCCCTGGCGGCTTGGGCGCTGGTTAGAATCGGGCGGATGCCGTCGATGTTGATCGGTGCGATTGCTGCGGCTGTGACCAATTTGCTCTATGCCGACCTCGCCAATGGAAGCCCCGGCATCGATGGGTTTTTGAGTGTGACCGGGCTTGCCACTTTGGGTGAGGGCGCGGGCATCGACCTGCGTATGCTGCGTCTGATGGCGGCAATTGCGGGCGAGAATATTGCGGCGGGATTCGCAGGTGCCGTCTTCGTTGCCTATTTGTCGGCGCTGGCTAACAGACTTCACGGGGCGGTGCAGTTTGCGGTGTTCAGTTCACTGACCATGCTGATCGGCACGCTGGGCCGCGGGGCCTTGGGCGAGATGATCAAGACCGACGGCTATGCGGAAGTGTTTGTGCTGACGATGTGGTTGGGCAGCATCGGCGTTGCCGCTTGCGCGCTTGAGTGGTTCCGCCAGTCGCAGTTGAAACCCATACCTTAAGCGCGTTTTGCCGGTGCCTGCGCTTGAGGGCCACGGCGGAGGAATACCGTTCGCAGGGCATTGGGATCCAGTGGCTTGGTCAGAAAATCATCCATGCCTGCGTCGATGCAGATCTGGCGATCACACTCCAGGGTGCTGGCGGTCAACGCCACGATGGGCGTGCGCTGTTTGCGGCGGCCGGAGATTTCACCTTGACGAATGCGCCGCGTTGCTTCGAGCCCATCCATTTCGGGCATATGGACGTCCATCAGAACAAAGTCGTAAGGCGCGCGGGCCATGGCTTCCAGCGCTTCGCGGCCATTGGCAACGGTATCAACACGATGGCCCATCTTGGAGAGCAAGGCATTGGCCAGCATGGCGTTGATACGATTGTCTTCAGCGACAAGCACGCGCAGGCTTATGGGTTCATTCTGCGGCGAGGCCACGCGTTCGTCGGCGACGTCGTCTATTTCACCGCTCGACTTTCCGTTGACGAGGGCTGCTACGCGGCGGACGAGCGAGGCGTGACGGATGGGTTTGATCAGATAGGCATCGAATCCTGATGATTGCAGCGATGGCAAAGCGCCGCGCTCGTTGGCCGGCAGCAGCACGATTGACTTCACGCCTTGCAGCCGCGCCTTGAGGCGCACTAGCATTTCAGAGGCAGGCGCATTTCCCGATTTTATATCCATCAGCAGAACATTGAAGGCGCCACTGGCCAATGCCGTTTCGGCGGAGGCGGCGCCTTTGGCGGCGAAGGCATCGGCGCCGGCTTCGCAGAGTTGTCGGACCAAGCATTCCGAAAGTCCGGCATAGGCCGTCAAGACCAGAACCTTTGTACCGGTGAGTACGATTTCCGGCTGGGCCGCGAGGGCGGGCGCGCGCTTGACCGGCAAGGTGAACCAAAACCTTGATCCCTTGCCGATTTGACTTGAAACGCCGACGGCGCCGCCCATGGCTTGGACAAGGCGTTGAGTGATCGCCAGACCGAGGCCCGTGCCGCCATAACGGCGGGCCAGAGAGGAATCCGCCTGGGTGAATTCCTGGAAGATTTTGGGCAGCGCGTTCTCAGCAATTCCAATTCCCGTATCTACGATTTCGAAGCGGATGAATTTGGGGTCGGTGTCGGGTTGAGCGGTGATGTGCACGCCGCCTGCGTCGGTGAACTTGACGGCGTTGCCGGCGAGATTCAACAGAACCTGCCGCACGCGCCCTTCATCGGCCAGTATTTGTGCCGACAGCCGCGGGTGCGCGTAGGTTGCGATGTCGATGCCTTTTTCCCAGCAGCGATGTCCCAGAAGTTCGGAAACGCTTTCAATCAGGCCACGCGGCGAGAAGGCCGTTTCTTCCATCGGCATCGTGCCCGACTCGATTTTCGAGAAGTCCAGGATGTCATTGATAATGTCGAGCAAGGCTTCGCCGGATTCGCGCACGGCGCTGGCGTAGGAGTGTTGCTCGGGAGAGAGTGGCGTGTCCAGGAGCAGGCCGGTCATGCCGATGACGCCATTCATGGGCGTGCGGATTTCGTGGCTCATGGTGGCCAGGAACATCGACTTGGCGCGGTTGGCCTCTTCGGCTTTGTCGCGCGCTTCGCGTAAGGCTGCTTCGAGTTCTTTCTGGCCGGTGATGTCGTGGCCGATGCTTTGAATTTCCGTCACCTGGCCGACGTCATTGCGGATAAGATGGTCTTCCCAGGCAAACCAGCGCCACCCCGTATTGGTGTTGATGCGTTGCTCGTAGTGCAGGCGCTGCGAGGGCAATTGACCGGCCAAAGATGGCGGGTTGCCGACTTTTTCGCTGGGATGAAATTCAGGCGTGAAGGGTCTGCCCAGAGAGCGATCACGGGGCATGCGAAACGTTGTGCAGAATGAATCGTTGACGAAGCTCAATCTGCCATCAGGCAGTTTTCGCAGGATCACATCGCCTTGTTGTTCCACGAGGCCGCGATAGCGTTGTTCGCTGGATTGCAGTTCGCGGTGGCGCTGCTGGAGGGCGCGCACTGTCGATTCCAGTTCAAGCTTGACGCGGGCGAGTTCACCCGACTTTTGGCCGAGAGCTTGAACGCGGTGCTTGGCCTCAAACAAGGCAAAGAGGAGGGTTGCCAGACCGATGAAGGCGATGCCCACAATGGTTGCGGGTCCAGGCTGGATGCCTTGCGTCGGCCAATTGATCAGCGCCGCGCCGGTTGCCATCACGGCCAACAGGACAAAAAGTACGAGAATGCGCAAAATTTTCGGCACAGACTGACTACCCAGTGGCGATGGAAGCGCCAACTTCGCAGGCAGGGATTTAGGATTGCTTAACTTTGGCCGATTGCCGGGGGGCTTAGGCGTGCGCCCGCCTGTTGCGGTTGCCGCCACCACCGGCGACGAAGCGGGCAAGGAAGGCACCAATACCGCCGCCTGCGGCAGTGGTTCCAAATACTTGGGCCAGGGTTGCGGGATCGAACATGGGCTCGGAACCGGGAGCCAACGAGGGATCGCCCGTGCTGACGAGCCCCATCAACGCGGTCGCAATCGCGCTGAAATTGAGGAGAGACGTCGTGCCTTCTGCAACCACTGTCCAGCCCATTGCCTGGGTGATTGCAGTTCCTAATGTTCCCGAAATACCACCTGCGACGGCGCCGGCGCCGGCGGCAATTGTGCGCGCGGTCTTGCGCTGTGTGAACGAGTAATACATGCCGGTGAGTGCTGCGATCAGGCCGCCCGAGGTGAGCTGGCCGCTGAGGCCGTAGTC
>JANOFD010000295.1:0-1714 GCA_031413455.1 Rhodobiaceae bacterium | reverse complement strand
CGCCTCTGAATTGGAGTGGTCCAAGGGCTTTACAAAGGATTTCTGCGAGGCAGAGGGTATCCCAACCGCGCGTTATCAGCGGTTTCAGGACGCCGCCACCGCCAAGGATTACGCATCGGATCACCCGTTTCCGATTGTGGTGAAGGCTGACGGTCTTGCGTTGGGTAAGGGCGTAATTATTGCTGAAACACGGGCGGAGGCAAGTGCAGCCATCGATGCCATGTTTGCTTCCGGCCAGGGCATTGTGATCGAGGAATTTCTGGAAGGCGAAGAGATCAGCTATTTCGTGCTTTCTGACGGCGAACACATTTTACCGTTCGGCGCGGCGCAGGATCACAAGCGCGTTGGCGATGGCGATGTGGGCGCGAACACAGGCGGCATGGGGGCGTATTCTCCCGCTGCCGTTTTTACACCGGAACTTGAGCTGCAAACGCTTGAGCGCATTATCCGGCCCACTATCCTTGGCATGAAGGCGCGCGGGCGACCCTATAAGGGCGTGCTGTTTGCCGGGCTGATGTTGACCAAGGATGGGCCGAAACTCATCGAGTATAATGCTCGCTTTGGCGATCCCGAGTGCCAGGTCCTTATGATGCGGCTGAAGTCGGACATTGTCGCATTGATGTTGGGGGTCGCCGACGGCGTGCTTCATTCGATGGATGTACGGTTTGATGCCTCCGCGGCATTGACGGTCGTCATGGCGGCCCAAGGTTATCCAGAATCTCCGAAGAAAGGATCGGTCATTCGCGGCCTCGCGGATGCGGCGGGAAACGACGTCGTGGTTTTTCATGCCGGTACGGCAATCAGAGACGGCGAGATCATCGCAAATGGCGGGCGTGTGCTTAATGTGACGGCGCGCGGAAAAACTGTTACGCAAGCGCAGGCGCGCGCTTATCAGGCCATCGGGCTGGTCGACTGGCCGGAAGGCTTTTGCCGCCGGGACATTGGTTGGCGAGCGATAAAAAGGGAACAGGGCTAATCATGTCTGAGCAAACACGGCAAGAGCAGTTCAGCGGCACCAAAGAGGTTGCGCCTCAGCATGTGCTCGATGCGGTTAAGCTTGGGAGTTATCTGAGCGAGTATGTGGCCGGGTTCGCCGGACCCTTGACGATCCGGCAGTTCAAGGGTGGGCAATCGAACCCGACCTATCAATTGATCACGCCGAAGAAGAAATACGTGCTGCGCCGCAAACCGCCGGGAAAATTGCTGCCGTCAGCGCATGCGGTCGACCGCGAGTTCCGCATCATCAGCGCGCTGCACCCGACAGGCTTTCCGGTGCCCAAGCCCTACGTGTTGTGCACGGACGAGAGCATCGCGGGGACGATGTTTTATGTGATGGAATGCGTCGAGGGCCGCGTGTTGTGGGAGCCGCAACTTCCGGGGCTTGAGCCGAAGCAGCGTTTTGCGATCTATGACGCGATGAACGAGACGCTGGCGCGGCTGCACGAGACGGACCATGTGAAGCTAGGTCTTGAAGATTTCGGCAAGCCGGGCAGTTACTTTTCGCGGCAGATTTCGCGCTGGGGCAAACAGTATGTCGCGTCGGAAACGGAATCGATTCCGGCGATGAACAAGTTGATGGAATGGCTGCCGCACCATATTCCGCCTGGCGAGCGCGCGGGAATCGTGCACGGCGACTATCGGCTCGACAATATGGTGTTGCACCCGACCGAACCGCGGGTGCTGGCCGTGCTCGATTGGGAGATTTCCACGATCG
>JANOFD010000294.1:0-1525 GCA_031413455.1 Rhodobiaceae bacterium | reverse complement strand
TCAAGCTTTGCCAGCGCACGCCTGATAGCCGCATTGTTGCATAACGTCAAAGCAACCGGCGTAGACTTTTCGAATTGCGATCTGCGCAACAGCTCCTTCAGCGGCAGTACGCTCGAAGACGTTAATTTCAGCGGCGCAAATCTCCACGACGCCAACTTCGCCAAATGCCCCGGCGCACGCAGCTTTCTGCCTGAATACTCACTGATGTTTGTAAAGCTCGTGCAGCCCATCGGCGAGGCCGAACTTAAGGATTATCTCGCCCGCCATTTGCAATGGCTCGACACCGATGGCGCCCAAGGTATGCGCCTCTCCCTGCAGGGCTTTGATCTGTCCGGACAGAAATTCGACGGCTACGACTTCTCCGGCACCGACTTTCGCGGCGCCCGCCTCGACCGTGCCAGCATGAAAAACGTGAAACTTGTCGCCGCCGACCTGCGCGACACAAGCCTGCTGGGCACAAACTTCTCCGCATCCGACTTGCGCGGAGCGTTGCTACCAGAAGGCGGACTGCGTCGCTCCATACTGACTGGCACCCTTGTCGACGATCAATTGCCGACCCCCACTTGATCTGTATCGCACATGCGTTCACATTGCCGAGCTGACAACTGCCCGCAATTTGTGTGACGACGCCGCTGCCAACTTCTCCCACAACGCTGATCTATAGTGCACGAGCGTTGAGGGACTTCGGCGACGGCTTCATTGTCCTGCTCTTGCCCGTCTACCTCTCAAGCCTCGGTTTCGACGCCTTCCAGATCGGCCTCGTCGCCACCCTTGCCTTGTTAGGCTCCGCGTTGACCACACTGGCCATCGGCATGATCGGCACAACTTACAGCACCCGCACTTTGCTCATCGCTTCATCCGCACTGATGACAATAACCGGTCTCGCTTTCATCGCACCAATGGTCACGCCCGTCATCTTTGTCATCGCCTTCGTCGGCACCATCAACCCGTCCTCGGGCAGCGTCAGTATCTTCGTGCCCCTCGAACATTCAGCCCTCAGCCACAGCGTCACTGACGCCAACCGAACCAAATCCTTCGCCCGCTACAGCGTCGTCGGCGCCCTCGCCGCAGCGCTGGGCTCTCTCGCCGCCGCCAGTCCGGAATACATAGCGCTGACAGGCCTCACTCCACAAACCTCGCTGCAATTGATGTTTGCGCTCTACGCCGCC
This sequence comes from Rhodobiaceae bacterium, assembly GCA_031413455.1. Taxonomy (GTDB): domain Bacteria; phylum Pseudomonadota; class Alphaproteobacteria; order Micropepsales; family Micropepsaceae; genus SZUA-430. The sequence continues at coordinate 356 of JANOFD010000294.1, read as the reverse complement.
TTGGGCCTCACCTCAGGCGCGATCTATGCCCGCATGCCCCGTCAAGCCAGTCAAACGCACCTTCCGCCCAAACCACTCGGTCAGTCAAAGGCGATCGTCTTCAAACTCGCAGCCCTGTTCAGCATCGATGCCTTCGCTGGCGGCTTCGTCGTCCAGTCACTCATGGCCCTGTGGCTTTTCGACAAATTCCAACTCACCCTGACAACCGCGGGAATTTTCTTCTTCGTCTCCAGCCTCCTGGCAGCGATTTCGATGCCCATCGCCAGTTGGCTCGCCACCCGTATCGGTTGGATTACCGGCGCCGCGATCATGCTGGGCGGTGCCATGCCGGGCCCGCGTATTCTGGCGTTGGCGGC
>JANOFD010000293.1:0-2382 GCA_031413455.1 Rhodobiaceae bacterium | reverse complement strand
CGGTTGTGATTTCTGTAAAATGACTATTTCAGATAATCGTTTTGGTGGTGAAATACTGACTCAGAAAGGCAAAACTTATAAATTTGATGATATTCATTGCCTCACATGAAAGGGTACGGCAAATGGGCGCTGGCCGACCGCGCTACGGACATGCTTGTTGGGCGCGTCGGCTACTTCGATGCGCCCTACGAATGGCCCGGCCTCGAACTCGGCTGGACCATTTCGCGCAGCCTTTGGGGCCAGGGCTACGCCAGCGAGGCTGCGCGACTGGCATTGAATTGGGGCTTCGAAACGCTTGCAACGAACGAGATCATTTCCGCCATTCACCCCGGCAACGTCGCGTCGATGCGGGTAGCCGAGCGCATCGGTGAGCGCCGCCTGCGCGAAGGCCACGTCCTCGGCCAGCCCTGCCTGATCTTCGGCATCTCCCGGGATGAGTGGAAAGTCTCACGCCGATAGCAGTTGCGGGCCGGGGCCGGAATGCGATTAACTTGTCGCCAAATTTCATCGGATGATCCCATGACCACATACCCCGACATTCTCTACGCCGTCCAAGACCGCATTGCAGTCATCACGCTCAATCGACCCGACAAGCTCAACGCTTGGACGGCACCGATGCAGGCAAGCGTCAAGCGCGCCATCGTCGACGCCTCAAAAGACGACAACGTCCGCGTCATCGTAATCACTGGTGCTGGCCGTGGCTTTTGCGCCGGCGCCGACATGGGCAATCTTCAAAAGATCGAGACCGGCAATTGGGATGAGCGCGAACTCGCCCGCGCCGACCGCGAACTCGCCCGCGCCGACAACGATATCAAACTCTCACTCTCGGGCCTCGGCCCCGATGTCTCGGGTCATTATGCCGGCCGCTTTGGCTATTTGATGTCGGTGGGAAAGCCGATCATTGCCGCCATAAACGGACCCTGCGCCGGCATCGGCCTGGTCTTCACGCTCTATTGCGATCTGCGCTTCGCCTCGGCGGAAGCGAAATTCACCACCGCCTTCGCCCAGCGCGGCCTGATCGCCGAGCATGGCATCTCATGGCTCTTGCCGCGCTTGACCGGCACGGCGCACGCGTTCGATCTTCTGTTCTCGGCCCGCAAGTTCACAGCTGACGAGGCCCAGCGCATCGGCCTCGTCAATCGCGCCTTCGCCCACGAGCATTTCATGGCGAATGTGATAGAGTACGCTCGCACGTTGGCCGACACGGTCTCGCCCCGCGCGATGGCGGTGATGAAGGCCCAAGTCTGGAAGTCGCTCTTCCAGGATCTGAACGAGGCCATCGCCATCGGCGACTCCGAAATGCAAAAAAGCTTCGCCACCGCAGACTTCAAGGAAGGCGTCGCCCATTTCATGGAAAAGCGTGCCGCAAAATTCACAGGCCGCTAGTTTCGTCACCGCTGCCTAAATCTCGTCGTGATTTTGCCACATTACCAGTGCGGCATGCGCGCCAGCGACCGGCGCGCCGTGCGCACCGGCGCAAATCGAGGGGAGACCGCACGCAATGACTTGGCTCTTGTTCTTGGCCTACTTGGGCTACACCGCATATCAGAAATATTTCGCGGCCGGCCAGTCGGCCGACCAGCCCTATGTCATGGGTGCGTTACTCGTGATGTCAATCACCATGATCGGGCCATTCTTTGTTTCATACTTTCTCACCCGGGCAACCCAAGTCTCTGGCCGCTCCCCCGCTGTGCTGTTGGGATTTGTCTCCGCCATATCTCTGTCTGTCGTAGGATATTGGGCCGTTTGGAAGTATTTCAGTGGCGTCGCTGACATGCGTGTTCCCATAGAGCAGGCACTTCAGCTCGGCCTCATACCAGGGGTGGTGATGGGCATGATATTGGCTTTTGACAGCGTTTTCCGCCGCAGCGCCCATCACTCATAATTATGTCGCAGCTGCAAAACTGATCCCGCCCTATTGATCTGGTGTACACTGCGGCCGTGATGAAGGGGAGAGTACCATGTCCGAATGCCGCTCTCGTTGGCCGCACTTCTTTCTGATGCTGCCGTTCTTTTTGATCGGTGTCGCAGTGCCAGTCTATTTCTTTGGGTTTTCGGGCGACGGGCCACCCAATCTTCAGCCACAGACATATTCGCCTGTGCCTGTTGCCCCCGCGCCAACTGGCGGGGCCACTCCACCTGGCTATTCCTCGCCCTCGGTTGACAGGTCTCAGCCGTCAAGTTCGCGCGGCTATGGACCGGTGTCGTTCATGCGCGGCCTGTTTGAGCGCGCCGTTGATATGTACGTGTCGCCGGGGCTCTCACCCCTGACGATCAAACTGGGGGTTTTCGCCGGACTGTTCTTGCTGCTCTTCTTCGCAGTCCGAATTGTGCTGTTGCTGATTACCGGGGTGGTCGGCGGGTTCTTAGGCGCGTTCATCC
>JANOFD010000292.1:0-1364 GCA_031413455.1 Rhodobiaceae bacterium | reverse complement strand
GGTTTCACCTATCGCGTGAACCAGCATTGGGACTTGGTGTTGAACTATCGCTATCTTTGGGTAAACCAGGCCGAACTTCAGGCCAGCGCGTTGCCTATCGTACGCGAAGTCGATCTCGAGAAGCACACGATCACCGTCGGCTTCCGTTATGGCTATGACGAGCCTCCGCCACCACCACCGCCAGCCGTTGAACCACCTGCACCGCCTGCACAGGCCAAGCAGTTCATCATTTTCTTCGGCTTTAACAAGTGCAACGTAACGGCCGAAGCTGATGCCGTGCTCAGCGAAGCGGCATCGTCGGCGAAGTCTGGCGGCGGCGCTTCTGTCCGCATCGTCGGTCACACCGACACGTCGGGCTCGAACGCTTACAACCAGAAACTCTCGGAATGCCGCGCAAACGCCGCCAAATCCAACCTGGTCGGCAAAGGCGTTTCGGAAGGCTCGATCTCGACCTCGGGCAAGGGTGAAACCGAACTCATGGTCCAAACCGGCGACCGCGTGAAAGAACCACAGAATCGCCGTGCAACAATCGACCTGAACTAAACGCATAAATGGAATTGAGGGGAATGAAGGGCGGGCCGAAGGGGCCGCCCTTCGGCTTTTGGCGAACCAAATCCGCCATATCGCCTGATGGTTGCGCGAACAGCCAACGTTATGTTGCGATAGTGACACGATGCACTCAGAAATTGGTATCATGTCCACGAAAGGCAAATTTTCAGAGTGCGTTTCGTCAAATCTATCTTGTACTCTCAGCTGAACTATCGGGCCTAACATCCCGAAAATGTTACCAATTTACGTTGTTCAAAAAATACAACCAGTGAGGGTGCGATGGGGTTGAAGAGAGTATTGCTTGGGGCAGCAGCGGCAACAGTGATGAGCGTTGGCGCAGCGAATGCAGGCTTCGAACGTGATGGCTGGTACTTCGGTCTCGAAGGCGGCGCCGTGATGGTCAACGAAACCCAATTTTCGGGTCTCGCCGGTTCAGGGATCGACTTCGATCATGGCTATGGAGTGCTCGGCACCATCGGCTATGCGTTCAAGAACAGCAATTGGCGCATGGAAGGTGAAGTTGGCTATCGTTCGAACGACGGCACCCAGACAAGGGTAATCTGCTTATCGACGTGCACCACATTCGAGGACGACATCCGTCTGAAAGAATGGACCGGCATGGTCAACGCCGTCTACGACATCAAAATGGGTTCCGACAAATGGGGCCTCTCGGTTGGTCGAGCCGCTTGGCGACGTCCATGCTCGCCCGCTGCTCGATGGTGGTCATCACCAGATGGTTGCCCTTCTCGCGGTACATCTCGGCCAAGCCCTTGAGCGCCAGGTTGATGGACTCGGTGCCGCCGGAGGTGAATACG
>JANOFD010000291.1:0-8630 GCA_031413455.1 Rhodobiaceae bacterium | reverse complement strand
ACTTTCAACGCCGTTTCGAGCGCCGCCACCACATCCTGTTTGCGCAGAGGCGTACTCGTCCTCAGCGTGATCTTCCCTTGCACTTGCGGGTCAACCGAATAGGGGACTTTGAGTATGTCCCCTAAAACCGTGCGCACGACGTCTTTAACATCGGCATCGGCAAAGTCGAGAATAACGTCGCCGCCCTTTTGTCCGTCGCGCAGGCGCGCCCCTTGATTCACAAACCGGCTGTCACCTTCGAATATCTCTGTTTTGGGCAGTTGAGCATTGCTAGCGCCTTGGCGCTCAATCACGACACTTGCGGGCGGCGGGGCTTCCACTGGCCCCAATGACTCGCCCGTGCCCGGAGCACGCGATTGAGCGACGAAGTCTTCATCCAGGGTTTCACATCCGCCCAGTCCAATGGACATGCCCAGCACTAAAAGGATTATCCCCGAATTCCGGGACCGCAATGATGTGACACAACGCAACGTTACAGACCTCACCACAAACCAGCCACAAGACGAACAATGGGAAATCTCACCGGTCGTCCAGCGATATAGACTGTCAATTAAGAAATTGTATACCTCAATGAGGTTTCCTTACCCTTTCTAAGGCGGCGCCGCAGAGTTCCGCGCTTTGGGAATCGTAAGAAGTTCCTGACGCCCGGCACCGGAGACGGCGACGCCAGCTGCACTAATCCGCCCAATCGTCCAGCCGTCAAAAGTGTCACCGGGTCTTAAAGTCATCACGGTTCCGCCCGCTTTTTGAACCAACGCCAGTTTGGTTTGGCTGTCACCTGCCAAACCCAACAGGCGGTATTGAGACAAATCGCCAAGTGCGGGAGTTGCAATCGCGCCGGCGGCAACCGCGGCCGCCACAGGATCGGGCCGTCTGTCGGGATTAAAAAGCGGCCTAAGTGTTACCAAATCGTAAAACTCAGAAGCCGGCACCGGCTGCAGTTTGAGTGGCGGCGGCGCCTTGATCTCCAGGGGTGGCGCGGTTTGAAACAGGTCCAGCACGCCAAACGGCGAAGGCACAAAGGCCAAGGCCCCGGCCACAAGCCCGGCAACGGCAGCGCCGATCATCACCCGGTTAAATGCGCCGTCATCGCCCAGTGCACTCATGGTGCACGCATATAGGCTGAAACGACAATCTCAACCTGCAACCGGTTTGGTTGGGCGAGCGGCGTATTGAGAGCCCAATCTCCGTCAGGATCGCGAATAACCAGCTTTTCGACCGTCAGCAATGGCCGCGCCTGATCAATACGGTGCAGCGCGTTGACCAGTCCCTTGACGTCCGCCTCTACCGTCATTTGCACCGCGATCTTGACCAGGGCCCCTGCGAGAGCTTCTGGCAACACTTGACTGCTCGTCACCGACGATGCCGTGCTGACAAACATCTGGCTTAGATGTCCCTGTAATTGCGCAATCGCCAGTGCTGACTGCGGCGCGGAATAGGTCAGACCCTGAATTTCCGGATTGGCCGCAAGCTTTCTTGCTTCAACCTCAAATTTGGGCGCCGCATCCGCGAGTGCCGTCATGGCCATGGCTTGCCGCTTCAGCATGTCGATACGTTCGCCGTGCAACGACGACGAAGCCCATAATGGCAGCACCAGCCAAAACAGCATGACCAGCATCAGAAGGGCCAAAAGAGTGACAGCAACAACGCGCTGTCTCCACGGCAAGAGCTCAAGCATCATGGCTTGGCACCTGTTTCAACTTTCAGCGAAATCTCAAAGCGGTCCTTGTTCGATTCCGGACGCCGCAAAACAGGTGACCTGAACGTGACGTTTTTGAATAGTTTCGATGAGTCAATTTTCGAGATCAGTTGCGTTGCCTCGTTAGCCAGGCCCGCCAGCTCGATCCCATCGCTCGAGTACTTGAATTCCGTGAGCCGCGCGGTGTCAGGCAAAAGCGCCGTGAGCTCCTTCAGTGACCCCAAAACCACACCTGGCTTGTGCCTTTGCGCAATCGCAATAGGCTGTGTCATGCCTTCAACCTGTTGCCGCAGAGCAGCACCTCGCAGTGCCACGGGCCGCAATTCGACAATACGCGACCTCCAGGCCTCGACCTCCTGTTCGCGCGCCGTATCCCACAACACGCCTGCAAAATACCAACTGCAGATGGCCGCTGCCACAAGTCCCGCCTTGATGACCGTTGAGCGCTGCGACGCCGGTGGTTGCGCAGCGCAAAGATTGAACCCCGCCCGCTCACCTGCCCCATCTTCAAAATCGATGACGCTCGCCCTGAAACCCAGGCGGGTCAGGCGTTGCTCGAGCGCATCCACTGCGGCACGAGGCGTGATCGCGGCATCGACACTTAATTTGCCTTCGATCACGTCACGTGCCGCAATGCGCACGGCGAAACGAACGGCATCGGATTTGAAAGGCGTCAAGCGGTCAATCTGAAGTTCAACCGCAGAAAGCACCTGATGCTCCGGCATCAGCGGCAGTTCAATGCGCCGGCGTAGCACCGTGGAGGGCGGCAACACGACGGCCAGCTCGACCAACCCGAAGTTCGGCGCTGCCCGCAAGATTTGATCGGCGATGCCCTTGTCGTCTTGGCTGGAGTCGATATCCAGAGCATGAGCTCCAGGCGCTGCGGGCACGATGTGCCACAGACCTTCACCAACATGCAGAGTAGAAAGTTCTACCGGCTTGGGAAACAACCCGTGCGCCCAACCCGGCGCCAGCTCGGCAATCTCCCCCACCCACCACTGGAAAAACCGGCGTGCAAGATCAGGCACATCCGCAAGGCGCACCGGCGCATTCAAATCAATGATGATCGGACGATCAGACACGACAGAAAAGCCATCCCCAATTTGCAAACCCGGCCGGTTCAAGCGCGCAGTTGACCACACCCGCTCTTCACTACCGGTTAAGCCACGCACCAGCGCTCAACCTAAGTCCTCCAGTAAGCCGTGGACGGCACTCTACCGACCACGCCCGGGTGTAGTTCTCGTTTTTCCGTGCATGTGTACATGATAAGGATTTCCGCCATTTCCAATCTCTGCATTTTCGGAAAATATCCCGGAATTCTGCGAAATTTCGTTAGCGTGCGCGATACATGCACGAAAAGTCTGCGCTGCCTCCGCCGCGATGCTGTGATCAAGACACGTCCCCAATTGGCTCAAATTCGTGACCCACCTACGATTTCACCTAAACAAATGCTTATAACACACTATAGATACAAAACAAGAACAACATTGCCACAGCATTGGCGCGGCCCATCCCTGTTTGTGTTTACCGAATATCGGATTCCTGCGCGCGATGGCCAAACCTCGCGCGATCCATAAGTCGGTCGAACGTCGCAATTTTGGGGGCGGCATCCAATGTTGGATCAGCGAAAAGATCTGATACTTGGTGCGGACACGTCAAATACTGTTGGAGTTCACACCATGCTGAAACGGACAGCCCTAGTGTCACTGCCCGGTGCGTACAGTAAGATTGACAATGTAGATAGCTCAGTCAACAGCGCGACGGTGCCGAATGCTTAACACTTGGTACCGTCTGGGAACTTTTCTCCCTCGTTCGCGTTTACCTACCAGGCGCTGGACCGCGACTTGACGCGTTACCGCCCTTGCGCGAGGACGGAACAATTGATGCTGCGTCCGAAGTATTCAAATGGCGATGGTCCTGCACCTGATTGGGGGCAGGCATCGCATCTGCGAGAATCGCAAGCATTGGCCGATTGGCGGGGCGACGACCTCATTCGTAACGAGCTGCTAGGCGCAGAAGCGTTGGAGCGACTAGCCGGGGACCTTGCTGTCAGCCAGCGGGTCTCAGAGCGACGGTGGAATTCCGGATTCTTGAGAGCCAAGCTGCGCTCGAACGAAGCGACGCTGCTCGACGGCTATCGCACCATCGCAAAAGCCGTCGCCGACGGCCGCCCGATTACTCCTGCCGCCGAATGGTTTGTCGACAACTATCATCTGGTCGAAAGTCAGATCAGGGAAATCCGTCTGGACTTGCCGCCGGGATATTATCGGCAACTACCAAAGCTGGCCGCCGGGCCACACATAGGCTTGCCCCGCGTATTCGGAATCGTTTGGCACTTCATGGCCCACACCGATAGCCGTTTCGACCCCGATCTGCTGTGCCGTTTTGTCAATGCCTATCAACGCGTGCAACCGTTGACGATCGGGGAGCTGTGGGCGGTTGCGATTACGCTGCGCATTATGCTCGTGGAAAATCTTCGCCGGGCGACGCGTCGTATTTTGAACGGACGCCAGCAAAGAAACGCGGCGGACGCCGTCGCTGATCGCTTGCTCGCGATGAAACTTCCGCAACGCGCCGCCATCGAAACTCTTCTGCAGCCATTCGAAAGTGCGCCGATAACGCCAACCTTCGCGGCGCAGTTGGTGCAACGGCTTCGCGACCACGACCCTGCGCTGATGCCGGTGATCACGTGGCTCGAAACAAAATTGCAGACGCAAGGAACCTCGACCGACACCGTCGTGCACAACGAGCATCTGCGGCAAGCGGCAATGACCGTCACGGTGCGTAACATCATCACCAGCATGCGGCGCATTTCTGCGGTTGATTGGGCGGAACTCTTCGAATCGATCAGTCTGATCGATGCCTTGCTGCGGGAGGAGAGTGAGTTTGGCCAAATGGACTTCGCCACGCGCGACCGCTATCGCCGCGCAATCGAGGAACTCGCGCGCGGCTCGAAATGCACTGAGATGGAAGTGGCGGAGCGCGCGGTCGCAGAGGCGGCCGCGGCCCAGCAGCGGTCGACCTTCGTCAATGAGACGGAAAAGCAGCGCGCTGCCGATCCAGGCTATTACCTCATCTCGGCGGGGCGCCCCGCGTTGGAACGCTCAATCGAATTTCAGCCTTCGGCAAGGTCCTGGCTTGGCCGCGCGACAGCAAAAGCCGGGTACTTAGGCTACATCGTCAGCATTGGCGCTGTCACCGCCGGACTCATCGGGCTGGCATTGGCGCTATTCGATCCTGCGGTGCTTGGTTGGTGGTGGACCGCACTCGCCGTGCTGGGACTATTGCCTGCGATGGACGCCGCCGTCGCGCTCGTCAACCGGTTTGCGACCTCCCAATTTGTAGCATCAACCCTTCCGGGAATGGCGTTGCGTGACGGTGTCCCCAGCGACTTGCGAACAATGGTTGTGGTGCCGACGCTACTGACTTCGCTGTCATCCGTGGCCGAACAGGTCGAACGTCTGGAAGTTCACTATCTCGCCAGCCAGGATGGCGACATTCATTTCGCCCTTCTGTCGGATTGGACCGACGCGACAACACAAAATGCGGATGGCGACGACGTGTTGCTGGCGGCGGCCGTCGATGGAATTGCTGCGCTCAACAAACGCTACGGCCAAGCCCCTGGCGGCGATCGATTTACCTTGCTGCATCGCCGCCGCGCCTGGAACGCCAGTCAAAAACGATGGATGGGGTGGGAGCGCAAACGCGGCAAGCTGCACGAGCTGAACCGGCTTCTGCGCGGCGCGACGGACACGACGTTCATCACGCCGGGCCCGAACATCGGCCGTATTCCTTTGGGCGTGCGCTATGTCATTACGCTGGATGCCGACACAAACCTGCCGCGCGACGCCGCCCGCCGGCTTGTCGGAAAGATGGCGCACCCTCTCAATCGCCCGCGCTTCGACCCGCGCAAGGGACGCGTGGTGGAGGGCTACGCCGTTTTGCAGCCGCGCGTCACCGCGTCGCTGCCGACAGGAACTGAGCGGTCGCTGTTTCAGAAAGTTTTCTCGACGAGCGGTGGGCTTGATCCCTACACCGCCGCCGTCTCCGATGTTTATCAGGATCTGTTCGGCGAAGGATCCTATGCCGGGAAAGGCATCTACGACGTCGATTTGTTCGAGGCGGCGCTCGCCGAGCGCGTACCCGAGAACACGCTTCTGAGTCACGACCTTTTCGAAGGCATATTCGCGCGGGCAGGATTGGTCTCCGATATCGAACTCTTCGAAGACTTCCCGTTTCGCTACGATGTTGCCGCCTCCAGGTTGCATCGCTGGGCCCGCGGCGATTGGCAGCTCTTGCCCTGGATATTCGGGCGCGGGGCCCCCGGCAGCGATCAAGACCAGTCGGCGATACCGCTTGGCGGCCTGTGGAAGATGCTCGACAATCTGCGCCGCACATTGTCACCACCCGCCACCGTGTTTGCACTGACGATTGGGTGGGCACTCCCGCTGGACGTGTCGCTCATCTGGACGGGGTCCATTCTGGCAACAATCGCCATTCCGCCTGCACTTCCGGTTTTTGCGGCGCTGCTGCCAGCGCGTCCTGGCATTTCCAGACGCAGCCATTTTCAAGCTCTGGCTAATGACGTTTTGATTGCGCTGCTGCAAATCGCTTTCTCGATCACCTTTCTGGCGCATCAAGCCTGGTTGATGATCGATGCCATCGGGCGAACACTCTTTCGTCTGTTCTTTACGCATCGACGTATGCTGGAGTGGGTAACCGCGGCGCAGGCCATGTTTCGGCCGCAGCTTGATCTCGCCAGCGCCTACAGCCAGATGGGCGGTGCAATCGCGATTGCTGGTGGCACGCTGGCGCTTTCAATTGCGTTTAACACTTATGCGACATTCGTCGCACTTCCGTTTGTTGTCCTTTGGGTTCTGTCGCCCATCATTGCCCGCTGGACTAGCGCCTCGCCACAGAAGGCGAACCGGTCGGCAGTCTCGGCACATGACGCGAAAGCACTACGGCTCGTCGCTCGCAGAACATGGCGCTATTTTGAAACGTTTGTCACGGCGGCGGACAACATGCTGCCGCCCGACAATTTTCAGGAAACCCCGGAACCGGTGGTCGCCCATCGCACATCGCCCACCAATATCGGTCTCTACCTTTTGTCAGTCGTCGCCGCGCGGGACCATCAGTGGATCGGAACCGTCGAATTGGCCGACCGGTTGGAAGCGACATTCGGGACAATCCATCGTCTGGAACTTTGCCGCGGACATTTGTACAACTGGTACGACACGCAAGATCTTCGCCCGCTTGAGCCGCGCTACATTTCCTCGGTCGACAGCGGCAATCTGGCGGGACATTTGATTGCCGTCGCTAATGCTTGCGCCGAACTGGCGACAAATGCCGGCGAAAACACCGAGTGGCAACCGGGCGTCGCGGATTCTCTGGCCCTCGTACAGGAGGGGCTTGTCGCACTCGGTCACACAGTCTCCCCGCAGGTCGCCCAGATCGACGCGATAAAATCAGCTCTCCGCGAATTCATAGACTTGCTGGAGCGCGGCGCGCCTGCACGCGACAACGCCGGCGTCTTGACGGAAGCGGCCGCAAACGCGCTTGGGTTGGTGACGGCCGCCAGAGCCCTGGTTAAAGTGCGCGCCGACGCCGCTGCGACCGAAATTCTGATATGGAGTGAGGCCGCACAGCGCGCCGTGGAAAGTCATGCTAGCGATTTGACGCGCGCTGAGGACGATATCGCCGAACGCCTGCGGAAAATCACGCTTGGCGCGCGAAAACTGTTCGATGAAATGAACTTCAGGTTTCTGATGGATTCCGAGCTCGGCCTCCTTTCGATAGGATACTCGGTCAGCACCGAAATGCTGGATCCAAGCTGCTACGACTTGCTTGCCTCCGAAGCACGTCTTGCGAGTTTCATCGCGATCGCCAAAGGCGACGTACCGACAAAGCACTGGTTCCGGTTAGGCCGGTTGGTCACCGCGATCGACTCTGGTGCTGCGCTGATATCCTGGTCCGGATCGATGTTCGAGTATTTGATGCCGTCTCTGGTCATGCGCGCTCCCGAAGGCAGTTTGCTTGCGACCACCAACAAGCTCATCGTCAGCCGTCAGATCGCGCATGGCCGCAGGCTTGGCATGCCGTGGGGCATTTCGGAGTCGGCCTATAACGCGCGCGATCTTGATTTCACCTACCAGTATTCGAACTTTGGTGTCCCCGGAATTGGGCTCAAGCGCGGCCTGTCGGAGAACGCGGTGGTCGCGCCTTATGCGACGGCGCTGGCCGCGATGGTCAATCCGTCTGCGGCCCGCAAGAATTTCCAGAGCCTCGTCGCCATAGGCGCGCGCGGCAGTTACGGGTTTTACGAAGCCGTCGACTTCACGCCAAAGCGCATTCCCGAAGGCCAGCGCCGCGCGCTCGTTCGCGCCTACATGGCGCACCATCAGGGCATGACAATTGTAGCCCTGGCGAATGTTTTGGGTGATGGACGAATGCGGTCGCGTTTCCATGCGGAGCCGCGCATTCGCGCGACCGAACTGTTGCTGCAGGAACGGGCGCCGCGTGAGGTTGCACTGGCCCATCCCCGCGCAGAGGAAGTCAAGGCCGCACCGAGACTGATTGACTCCGGTGCTCCGGAGTCCCGGCGTATCTTTTCCCCTCATGGCACGCCGCCGCAGACCCAAATTTTGTCCAACGGGCGCTATTCGGTGATGGTGAGTGCTGCTGGCGGCGGTTATAGCCGGTGGGGCAACCTTGCTGTGACGCGCTGGCGCGACGATGCCACCTGCGACGATTTTGGAACGCACTTCTACCTGCGCGACGTTCGCAGCGGTGCCGTGTGGTCGGCTGGTTATCATCCAACCGGCGTCGACCCTGACGAATACAACGCCACTTTTTCGGACCGTCGTCACCCGATCCACTCCCGGCGCACCCTCGTTCCCAGCGACCTTTTGGAACGCCGAAAACAAGTGCG
>JANOFD010000290.1:0-3441 GCA_031413455.1 Rhodobiaceae bacterium | reverse complement strand
TCACGCCCGGTGTTCGCGAAGATCAACCGGTCGTATCTGATGAGAGAACCACAACATGACCCTCGAAGAACTCGCCTACCTCAGCCAGATCGTCGGCGTCGCCGGGCTGCTCGCATCGCTGATATTCGTCGGCCTGCAGATCCGGCAGAATACGAAGGCGATCAAGGCGACATCGCATCACGCCATCACCGACAGCTTCAACGCGATCAACAACCTGATCCTCAGCGATCCGAAGGTCGCGCGCATTTGGCGGCACGGCGTGGCGGGGGATACGGAGGTGCTGACTGAGGAAGAACGCATTTCCGTCAACTTCATGAATCTGGCCTATTGGCGCATCTTCGAGACGCTTTACTACCAATACAAGAATGGCACCCTGGACAAGCAGCTGTTCGATGCGGAGTTGAAGACGATGAAATGGTCCGTCACCTTGCCCGGCTTTTTGGCCTGGTGGCCCAACAACCCGATCTCGCTCAGCGACGAGTTCCGCGCCTTCGTCGACGGCCTCATCCGTGAGGCACAAGAAAAGGACCGCCGCCCAGGTTTGCAAGAAAGCTGACGTTCCAATTGATACTGACCCCGTTTCTTCGTTATTTATAGCCCTTCTCCCCGGAGCGTGAGCGACGAGGGGGGAAGGTGGATCGCCGCGTAGCCCTTCGCGCAGCGGCGAGACGGATGGGGGGCGACGCCGCACGAATGCCCAAATCAATCCCACCATCTGCGCCGGCGCCTCGGACATATTCCGCAGCAACTCTCGTGCGAATGCGTGTGCCATCGCCCCCCATCCGTCACGGCCGCGAAGTGCGGCCCGCGCCACCTTCCCCCTCAGCGCAAACACGCTGGTGGGAAGGGCAATGGTGTGGGGAGATTTGGGGGACACATTACTTAATTCACAGGCGTGAGTTTTTTAGCGTCGTCCGTGTCACACTGTTTCGATAGTGGATCCTACCTCACTCCACCATCGCAAACGTCAGCCCAGCATTCTCAGCCAGCCTCACAATCAGCCGCTGCCCCATCGCCGAGGCCGGTGTCCAGAAGCCCCCGCCAACCGTGTCGCGCCCGGTCTCGCTCAAACAGATCGCCGCTTCCGAAATCATCTTGGCGGTCGAGCCATCGCCCCTGTCACCGCCAGCGCCGCGGGCGAACCCAAGGCGCCGCCACCCGTCATCATCGCCTCGTCTTATTTGAACTCGCTTCCATAGGCATAGTTCATCACCGCGTTCGAACGTTGCACGACACGCGTGTTGATGGCGGCCATAATGAAAGGCGCCGTCCAGGATTTCGCATCGCCGTCATAGACGACCGGGCTAACTGCCTGAGGCCTGCGATGACAAAGTGCAACGGCATGTCGGAAAACGTGTGGATGAAGTCGGAGTTCAGCTCGACACGCCACGCTGGACGTCATCCGCTCGCGATAGCGACCGGCGGGTGGCGGCGATGAAGGCGATCAGCATTTTGGAGGGTTCGCCCGCAGTTGTGCTTACGGCACAAATCGAAAATTTGGCTCCGCCAGGAAACGGCATGAAGCGGAATTTGCCGGATCGAACATAAGGTGCGGCTGCCGTTGCGGGGAGCAACGTCAGCACGTCCGCACGCAGGGCCAGTTCGATGCAGGCCGATTGGTTCAACACGCGGTATTTTGGGAACCCCTTGCGGCGCAGCGTTTCGCGCTGCTCAGCCGGAAGTCCCATCTGGTAACTGTGGTCGAACCCGGCGACCGCCCAATCAAAGTCCAAAATCGTCTCGAGCGTCGGGTCGGCTTGTTCAACCGGATGTCCGCGCCGGAACACAGCAAGATAGGGTTCGGACACGAGCTTCTCGACCTTCAAACCCTTCCGCCGTTGCAGACCCTCTATGGTCGTGGCGTGAAAAAGAAGGAGATGAGCGTTGCGCCGGATCAATTGATCGCAGGCAATTTCAGGGGGCATGGTTTCGATGTGAACGCGCACATTCGGCTGCGCAGTGCGGAATTCCAAAAGCGCACCGTGAATGAAAGTGTCGATCACCGCGGGGCCGCAAACGATATTGAGCTGGTGCTCGCCCGCGACAACATCGGCCTTTACGCCTTCCGAAAAGGCGAGCAGGTCAGGCGCCGCCAACGCAAGCCTGCGCCCAGCCTCGGTCGGAACGACCGTTCGCGTCGTGCGATCAAACAGACGAACTTTCCAACTTTGCTCGAGTGTTCTGATGCTTTTCGTTATCGCCGAGTGCGTAACCGCGAGTTCGTCCGCCGCCCGTGAAAAGCTGCCAAGGCGGTGAACGGCCTCAAAGCGCCGGATCAGGACCAAATCGATCGACATGTTCCATTTAGTACACAATATGGCACGATTATTCAATTGTCGTCGCACAACTTGGCACCTAGCCTGTTCCGGGCCAGGGAGGGCGAGACGAAATGACGGTCAACGAGCTGATCCACAGCAACATCGGACTCTATTCGGCAATCTTCTTTTTCGCGTTGCTCGCGTTGGAGCTGACCGCCATCAAGCGTTTTGGCGCCAAGGGCAAAATGCCCGCCAAGGACGCCTTGCTCGGTATCATTACCGGCGTGCTCAGCAATCCGGTCAACGCACTATCCGCCTTTATCACGCTTGGCATGTTGTCACTGGCAGTCCCGTTTCAGTTCACCACACTGCCAGTCACCTTGACCACATTCGCGCTTTGTTTCGTGCTCGACGACCTGCGCTTTTATTTTCACCACCGTGTCGCCCATCGCTGTCGCTGGGTTTGGGCGATGCACGTCGTCCACCATTCGAGTGAAGAGTATAATCTGGCGGTGGCGCTGAGGCAGGGCTGGACAAAGCACTTCACCGGCACGATGTTGTTCAAGGTCCCGCTTGTATTGATCGGCTTTGACCCTGTCATGGTCACCTTTTGCGGTGTGCTCAATGCCTCGTTCCAGTTCTTGCTGCACACCGAGACCGTCGACAAATTGCCAAAATGGATCGAGGCGGTTTTCAATACGCCGTCCCATCACCGGGTCCATCACGCCACCAATCCACGCTACCTGGATGCCAATTACGGTGGTACGTTCATTGTCTGGGATCGGCTGTTTGGCACATTCGTGGCCGAGGACGCCAATGACCGCCCGGTCTATGGCCTCGTCAAGAATCTGAAGACGCTAAATCTTTTCACGGTGCTGACGCACGAGTATTTCGGAATTGCAAAAGACGTCAGCGGGCGTGGACTGACGTTGTTTCAGCGTTTTTGCTATATCTTCGCGCCGCCCGGATGGAGTCACGACGGCTCACGCATGACGACAAACCAGATCAAGCAAGCGGCCGGAGTTATCGAGGACAGGATACCTGACTCGACCCCCACTCCCGCATCGACATGATGCCGATGCACTATGCCATCAGCGATGCCTTGGTCGTCCTTGCGGCAGCTTGGGGGACATGGCGATTGGTGCAATCAGGTCAACCGGTGGCAGCACTCGGCATTGCACTG
>JANOFD010000289.1:0-2396 GCA_031413455.1 Rhodobiaceae bacterium | reverse complement strand
TCCCAATTCGGGACTGCACTGAATTTCCGATTGAGGGGAATATTCACAGGTGGGTGTTACTCATAAGGTATGAGCTGCAATCGAGTTCAAGTGCAATTCCCAAACTATGTGGCGCTGTCGTCAGTCTCGCGGTGTGTGATTTAGACTTTCGAGAAGGAGCTGAAGATGCGCCCTACGCCCACACCATCATCACGCTCGGACACTGGCTCACTGCGTCATAAAGAACGTGTGGTGAAATGGCATGTCGTCCATAACCTCCTCGCGGCCTTCGCCGACTCTTTACGCCACCAAGCGAGCCAAAGCCTTGCCCCATCAAAATGTCAAATCGATTCCGCAACACACTCCATTTCAAAACTATTGAGCAAATCGCTGCTTGGTGTATTCGCTTTTTTAGGTGCAGCATGATCACATCGAGAATCTCGTTTCAACTTGGCGCATTGATTGGAGTCATAGCCGTGAGCACAGGTCTTGTTGCCTGGGCGGGACTATGGAGTGTGCGCCAGATCAGTTCGGAGATTCTTAAGGTTCAAAAGATTTCGATAAGCCTGTCCAATCAGAACGTCATAGAGGGCATGAATGTTGCGATTTTCCACGATGTAATTTTGGGCGTTGGAGACGCAGACAAAGCACGGATGAATGAAGACTTCAACGCGCACGCTCGAAGTCTCATCAGGGCATCACAACTAAGTCATTTCTTGAACCTGGCGGCGGGAGCACGGGTGGATACCAAGCTGTTGGAGGCGCGTGCCAAAGAGTTGGTTGGAGAGGCGCGAGCCATAATCGGGAGTACATCCAATAACTCCCAGCATTCCAACAATTCGTATTCTCGATTGTTTGATCGTGCCAAGGCATTGTCAACGGCGTTAGAACCAGCTTCTGCGGAGCTATTGCGCGTTTCCCGTAGTGCCAATGAACAAGCAGCTGATGCAGTTATATTCGTCGAACGCATGCAAATGGGCTTGGGAGGATTTGGTATCCTGGTTGCCGGGTTTGCATTTTGGTTCGTGACTTTCAGAATTGCGAAACCGGTTTCGCGGCTTTCAGAGTTTGTTAAGAGCAGTGCCATCGGTGACCTTCAACCAATCGACATCCGACTAATCAAACGCAACGATGAGATCGGTGTGTTGTCAAGGGCAATTGACAATTTCCGTGGCCTGTCCACTTCATTGCGCGAAAGCGAAGAGCGCTTTCAACTTGCGGTCCGCGGCACGGATGAAGGGATATGGGACTGGCAGGTCGCAGAGGACAAATTAGTCCAATCTCAGCGCGCACACGAGTTGATGGGCTACGGAACCGATGATCGCCGCATCGAGAGCATGGCAATGCTAATACCGATGCTCCATCCGGAAGAAACCACGCGCGTCCAAGCGGCGATGCGTGCACATTTGAAACACCGCACACCCTACAACATCGTTCACCGCATGCGCTGTAAAGATGGTTCTTACCGGTGGTTTCGCGCGAGGGCTCAGGCGGTTTGGGACGCAAACGGTCTGGCTACGCGGATGGTCGGCAGTCTCGCCGACATAGATGATCAAGTTCACAGCCAGGAGAAAATCGACAAGGCGACTGAAGAACTGAAGTGCAGCAAGGCGTTGCTTGAAAACATTCTGGTCATGTCGCCTGAATCCATAATCATCGCCGACAAGCACCTCAATATAACTTCGTTCAGCCTGGGTGCCAAACTCGTATTTGGCCATGAGCCCGGCGACATCATCGGCAAGAGCGTCGAGACGTTGATCCCGGGCCATCTCCATTTGAAACATCGCGACCACGCGGAAGCGTTCACCAACGAAACGGCCATCACCAAGTGGATGGGCGAGCGCGGGTCGGTAACCGCCCTTCGCAAGAATGGCGAGGAATTTCCAGCCACAATCTCAATCTCCGAAAACTCATCGGCCGACGGGCCCGTCTACGCCGTCTCGTTGCGCGACTTGAGCAAGGACTTGGCGGAACGACAGGTACTCGAAAACGCAAAGATAGCGGCGGACACAGCAAACAAGCTCAAATCTCAATTCCTCGCCAACATGAGCCACGAAATCCGCACGCCCATGAACGGTGTAATGGGGATGGCTCAGTTGTTGCTGAAAACACCCCTCGACGACAAGCAGACCCGGTTTGCCGACATGCTTTTGACCTCGTCGCGCGCCCTTCTCTGCATCATCAACGACATTCTGGATCTGTCGAAAATCGAATCGGGTATGATGACGCTCACAATCGACAGCATCGACATGAAGTCTATGGTTCAAGAAGCCATGGACCGCGTCGATGGCGTGGCGGTGCAGAAGGAGCTCAAGTTAAGTCACACGGTCGCTCAAGTCAGAAACGGTACATTCGAGGGCGATTCGCCACGTATCATTCAGATGATGGTCAACCTCCTTGGTAACGCGATCAAATTT
>JANOFD010000288.1:0-4430 GCA_031413455.1 Rhodobiaceae bacterium | reverse complement strand
GACAGCGCTTCACGCTGCTCAACGGTGGCCCGCTCTTCACCGTGAACCCGAGCGTCTCCTTCTTCATCCAGGTCGAGACCGCCGCCGAGGCCGACCGGTATTTCGCCGCGCTGGCCGAGGGGGGAGAGCCGCTCATGCCGCTCGACGCCTACCCCTGGAGCGAGCGGTACGGCTGGGTCAAGGACCGCTTCGGCGTCTCCTGGCAGATCGTGCCCACCATCCTGCCAAAATATCTCAACGACCCCAACCGCGACCGCGCCGCCCGAACCATGGCCGCCATGATGCAAATGAAAAAACTCGACATCGACAAACTCGAAGCCGCCCACCGCGGCGAATAAACAACAGGAGAAGTCCCATGCCCTACGTCGACGGATTTGTAATTCCCGTAACGAAAGCCAACCGCGAAGCTTACCGCAAGCTCGCCGAAATGGCTGCGCCCATCTACAAGGAATATGGCGCCTTGAAAGTCGTCGAATGCTGGGGCGACGACATCCCGCCCGGCAAAGTCACCTCGTTCCCAATGGCGGTCAAAACCACCGAAGACGAAAACGTAGTCTTCTCCTGGATTATCTGGCCCTCCAAAGCTGTCCGCGACGCCGGCAACGCCAAGGTCATGATCGACCCGCGCATGGAACCGGCCGTAATGGGTGTTGACATGCCCTTCGACGGCAAACGCATGATCCTGGGCGGCTTTGAGGTGCTGGTCGAGGCGTGAAGCCAAGCGCGACAGTGCCACGGCAAATCGCTACTATGCGGCCCTGATGAAAGCAAATCGGGAGCCGAATATGAAATTCGCGCGAATTACAATCGATCCAAAACAAATGGATGGGCTGCCCTGCATCCGGCGGCTGCGCATTCCTGTGGCGACGGTCGTCGGAATGATAGCCGATGGCCTGACCCAACCGCAGATTCTTGCCGCATACCCTGACCTCGAAGCAGATGACATCAAAGACGCTCTAAACTACGCAGCCGAAGCCGTGCGCGAACGCGAATTGCCTCTGGCTGGCGAATGAAGTTTTTGATCGACAATGCACTATCGCCGTTGGTGGCAGAGCATTTGCGTCATCGCGGATACGACGCACGCCATGTGCGCGATTTTTCACTGCAAGACGCAGACGACGACACAATCTTCAATTACGCGGCAACTGAAACCCGGATTGTAGTTTCAGCAGACACGGACTTTGGAACGCTGCTCGCACTTCGCAATGAAAACAAGCCTTCCGTGATTTTGCTCAGGCGCGGAACGCCCCGCAGGCCCGAACGCCAAGCAGCTTTCATAGCGGCAAAGCCCCCATCGTCTGCAGCCGCTAACGCGGCGCAGCCACTTCCCCCGCAAGCGGGGGCAGACAGCAGAGTCTTTCATCGTCCTCCGCTTGCGGGGGAAGTACCTGCGCAGCACTTGTGGCTCGCAGGGGATGGGGGCTGGCATCAATCCACCCCCGCACCAGCGCCACCCCGGCCAGCCGCACGCCACCAAGCCGCCCGATCGAATTCGCATCAACCCCACCCAATGCATAAACCGGGCACGCGCACCCCGCAACCATCGCAGCCAACCGCACCACGCCCAAGCCACCACGCCCCGCATGGCTCGCCGTCGCAAATACCGGTGACACGAACACCGCATCCGCGCCCAGAACCCCGGCCCGCACCACAGCCGCGCGATCGTGCGCCGACACCGTTACCAGCCCGAACCGCGCCCGTGCCTCGGAAATCCTCGCCATCCGCGCTTGCGGCAGATGCACCCCGTCCACCCGCACCCGCACCGCCAGCTTCACATCGTCCGCGATCAGAAGCTTGACCCCGCGCCTCCGGCACACCGGCCGCAACAGCCGCGCCAGCGCCTCGCGCGCGCGCGCCTCGCGATGGCGCACCACCACGGCACTCCCGCGCGGCAATGTGCGCACGGCCTCCATCCAATCAACCGCAAGCGTATCGTCGGTCATCAACACCAGCGCAGGCAATCCGCGTCCGCAACGCGCGTTGAGCCGCCCCGCATAACGTGCGAGCTTCGCGCGTGCCTCAGTCGAACCCGAACCGCTCATGACCTCGACCCTACCAGCCCCGACCATCGCCTCCAACCTCGCCAGCCTGCGCACCCGCATTCCGCAAGGCGTGACCCTGATCGCCGTCAGCAAGACCCACGACCTAAACGCCATCCGCGAAGCCATCGCTGCAGGCCAGCGCGTCTTCGGCGAAAACCGCGTGCAGGAGGCCGCAACGAAATTCCCCGCCCTCAAGGCCGAATCCCCGCAGCTTGAGCTCCACCTCATCGGCCCCTTGCAATCGAAAAAGGCGCGCGACGCTGTAGCCTTGTTCGACGCCATCCACACGCTTGACCGCGAAGGCCTGGCCCAAGCGCTGGCCGCCGAAATCAAGCGGGCAGGGCGCTCGCCAAAACTGTTCGTCCAGGTTAACATCGGCGAGGAACCGCAAAAGTCGGGCCTGCCGCCAAAAGAAACCCTGGCCTTCATCGCCAAATGCCGCGACGAATTCGGCCTCGCCATCACGGGCCTGATGTGTCTACCGCCCGCCGACGAGGAACCGTCCCCGCATTTCGCATTGCTGCTGAAACTCGCCCGCCAAGCCAGACTGCCCCACCTGAGTATGGGCATGAGCCACGACTTTGAGGCCGCCATCGCCCTCGGCGCCACCCACGTGCGCATCGGCAGCGCGATTTTCGGCGAGCGCATATGACACAATCATCGTCATCATCACCGGAGAAACCCATGCGCATTTTTGGCCTAGTGATCGCAACCGTGCTGGCACTGTTTGGCTGCGGCGAACCCACCGGGGGCACCACCAAAAGTGAGGCGCCGCCACCCGCCCCGCCAAAGCTCTGGGAAACGCGCCCGCCAATCCCACCCCTGCCGCCCTTCGAAACCCACGGCCGCATCGACCACGACGGCGCCAGCATTTGGTACGCAAGCACCGGCGCCGGCGCGCCGGTGCTGCTGCTCCACGGCGCGCTCGGCAACGCGGAAAATTTCGGCAATCAGGTCCCGGCACTCGTCAAGACTGGCCATCGCGTTATCCTCATCGACAGCCGCGGCCAAGGCCGCAGCACCCGCGACGCGCGCCCCTTCACCTACGAGTTGATGGAATCCGATGTCGTCGCCGTAATGAGCGCTTTGAAAATCAACAGGGCCGCAATCGTCGGTTGGAGCGACGGCGGCATTATCGGCCTGATCATGGCGATGAAGCACCCCAAGCGCGTCACGCGCGTTTTCGCCTTCGGCGCCAACATGGACCCCACCGGCGTCATGCCGAACCTCGACCAGCGACCCATTTTTTCGGGCTTCCTCGAGCAGGCGGCCAAAGACTATGCGCGTCTTTCCTCGACCCCGAATGACTTTCAAGCCTTGTCGGAAGCGATCTTTAAGATGATCGCCTACCAGCCCAACTATACCGCCAAGGATCTCGCCGCCATCAAGGGCCCCCGCATCGCCATCGTCGACGGCGAACTCGAAGAGGTGGTCCAGCCCGAACATACGAAATATCTGGCCCGCACCATCCCCGGCGCCAAACTCATCATCCTGCCCGGCGTCAGCCACTGGGGCCCCATCCAAAAGCCCGATGAGTTCAACGAAGCGATGCTCGCCTTCCTCGACGCCCCGTGAACCCCTCTGGAGTAATTAAGTAATTATCGGTAAGTGGGCGCTATATATAGTTGCAAATTCAAGGGCATGAGGCACGATTGATTCAAGGTAATTGCAGATAGCGTCCCTTTGATACCATGGATGGGGGTATCCCTTTTTTACTGTGTTCCGGTATCACTCACTAATGATGTTGAGTACTGGGCCCTCACGCCGCGACGGGAAGCAGCGCTACTTTCAGCAAGGCGTAACTCTCCACCAGAAACGCTTCCGTCGTCTCAGGGCTGGGCGTGGTTTCACCCAGGGCGACGTACTGGAAAGCCAGCATGGCCAAGGGAGCGGTGAGCATCCGCCGGACCAGTCCGGGGTCCATCTGCCGGCATTCACCGCGCGCCATCGCCGCTGCAATCAACGCATCCCAGCGCGCCCCAAGGTGCGATTGCACGGACTTGGAAAACTCGTCCGGAAGGCGTCGCACAAGCACGCTTTCCTGAAGCAGCAACGGCAGCAACCTGAAACGGCTGGGCGAGGCGATGAGCATCATGATCTCGGCCGGCGTCCGCTCCAGGAACGAAGCGAACGAAATTTCGTGCCGCTCCGCTTGCTCAACCCAGGTCAAATCCAACTCACTGGCGGCCTGCTCCAGAACTTTTGCGAACAATTCCTGTTTGCTGGCGTAGGCTTCGTAAACAGTCGGTTTTGTGACGCTGAGCGCATCGGCGATGTCTTCCATCGACGTGGCGTGAAAGCCGTTCTCGACGAACAGTTCGCTCGCGGTCGCAACGACCGCGGCATCAAAGAGCTGCCGGCTTGCGACTGTGCGCACGGTTCTCAAGC